>SOJN01000048.1 GCA_004376575.1 candidate division TA06 bacterium
AGAGAGCGAGAGAGCAAATGACCTTCAAAAGCATCAAGGTTTTGGGACACGCTCTTCTACGGGGAGGAGCCCAGTTGTCCTTCGGAGGCATAGAAGACGCAAGCCCGACTAAGGCGATAGCGCTGAGTCGGGCGAAGTCCCCCGAAGCCGATTAGGCGAAGGGGGGAAGAATCTGCTTTTGGTACACTCTTCACCCCTCGGCAAGTCAAAATGGGCGCGGAGCAATCTGGCACAAGCAGATCCTTCGGCGAGGTCTAGGCCTACCAGCGCCATGGTAACGAGCTGCCTCAGGACGAAATATGTCTCACGCCCTCTACGATGGCGTGGCCCTATTTCGATTTCGATTTTCGGGAGTGGTTGGGTTTGGGTGGAAGGGAATTTCGATTTTCGAGAACGGGATTAGGGGATGTTGGGTAGGGGTTCCAAGGGTAGGGCCCAGCGCTCACGGATCATTTTTCTTACCAGCTCCTTGCGCATCTCCTTCACTCTTTCGTCATCACCAAGCCTGGCTGTTGCTGGATCGACGACACGGAAGGCAAGGTGGTAGGCAGTGTGATAGGCGGCTCGCGCCTCCTCCCAGTCCTTCGCTTCGTAAGAAATCGCCCGCTTGTGGATTCTCTTCACTCTGGGCATCTTCGCCGCCCAATCGGTCAGTTCTTCTGACTTAAAGGCAATCACGAGATTGATGGGCTCTCTGACAATGTTGACCTTGAAAGAAGCCAGGCTGTTCAGTGCGTGGGCGGCAGTCTTTCGTATCTCATCTTGAGTATCTTTCGGATCGAGACAATGCACTTGCGTCCTGCTTTCAGAGGCCTTAACTGCAACAGTCGGGATATCACTGAAGAAGCTCTTGATTTCAGATGCCAACGCTGAGTCGCCAGCGGCCATTATGGTGGGCACATCAAAGCGTCCTGCCTTCCAGATCTCGAGTTCCCCCTCCCCTGCCCATCTCCCGTTGACCCGTACTGCGAAACCAAGGAGTGAGCTCATGGTGTGGCTCAAGAATCCACTTTCTGTGCCGGCCTTCGAATGGAACCCAACCAGCACCTGCGCTGCAAGGCCAGAATAGTCGTACCTGGAAATGTCGTCTCCTCGAATCACGGTTGCGTTCTGTTGCAGTTTATCGTCAACCACGTTCGGAGGTGAACCCCTTCTGTGCGAATCTGCGACAACGAAGTCAGTAGCGCCAGCCTCACTTAGGCCCACAATGGCAGCATTTATGTCTCCCATCAGGAGTCTTCTCCCTTCTTCAAAGGGTTCACCGAACTCCTTGATCACCTGTTCGTACGTGTTTATGCCACTGGCGCCTTCCATGTCCGAAAAGACCAGAACCTTCACATCTCCCCCCTTCTTGTGTCCGTATTGTATACTTTGTCCAAACACCGTTCAACCTAAACCCGAAATACCGAAAATCGAAGATCGAAAATCGAAAATAAAAATACTAACCACAGATTCCACGAGATTAACACAGATTCAAACCACATCCTCATGGCTGAACCCGAACCAGAGAACAATCTTGTGGAAATCTGTGTTAATCTGTGGTTACAGAGGTTTGGGCGCAACACCTGAAACCATGAGATTTCACAAGATTCACACAGATTCAAACCTCATCCTCATGGCTTAACCCGAACCAGAAAATAATCTTGTCACAATCTGTGAAATCTGTGGTTAAATGGTTCCTGTGGTGTTGGAAGCTGGTGGCTGAGAGCTGACAGCTATCGTATAGCGTATAGCGTTTTTTGCCTTGACGCAGTTATGTCAATCCTATACCCTACCCCAAATGGGAGGGGAAGATGGATTCTGAGGAACCTATTGTCTTTACCAGAAGGTCTTCAGGGTTAATAAGGACTGTCGGAGCTTTCTCCGCTCTCAGCCTGGTTCTCTGCCACACCATAGGCGGCGGCATCAATAAGCTCATGGTTTATGCCAGCTACACTAGCCCGGGAGCGAATGTGCCGCTCGCCTTTCTTTTCACTGGAATAATTGCCATCATAACTGCCGCAGTCTACATGATGCTTTCTACGGCCATGCCCAGAACTGGCGGAGACTACATCTACATAACCAGGGGCATAAGCCCGATCATGGGATTTCTTGCCAGTTGGGGATTCTGGTTCACCGAGGTCCTCTCCTTCGGGATCATAGCATTTTATGACATTCCTATCTGGGGTCTTACTTTCCAGATCGCCGGTTCTGCCATGCAGAATGAGGCACTCCTGAGGATAGGTTCTATCATAAGCGCGCCTCACTGGGGCCTGTGGCTCGGGTTTGCGATGGTGGTCGTCTTCTCGCTGGTTGCTCTGCGAGGCATGACCACTTATACGAAGATAATAAACTGGATGCTCATTCTTCCAGCCATTGGTTCGGTATTAATGATAATATTCATGGCAAGAGGGCCCTCTCTGGTGGCAGTCAATTGGGATGCGGTCTACGGCTCGGGCATGTATCAAAAGGTTGTTGAGCTCTCAAACCAGTTCACCGATGTGTGGAGGCCCACGGGCTTCAGTCTTGTCGCCACGCTGTTGGCCGGGGTCGGCGGCATATGGGCCTATATAGGCGTTACCGCGGCTGCCTATGTTGGAGGCGAGGTCAAGAATCCGAGAAGGACAATGGCCATCGGTCTTCTGGGTGGAGCAAGCATAATCGTCCTCTACTATGTATTCTTGAGTTTCATGACATACAGAGCTTTTGGCAACTTCATTCCCATGTACTGCAACGTGTACAAGCACCCCGAAGCCTGGCAAGCGCTCACCGCGATATATCCACATGCGCCAGCACCGTATTTGCCCACTTTTGCCGCGGCCATGGCCCCAGGCCTGTTTGCAGTTCAGTTCCTTGTGGCAATATCTGCGGCCCTGTGGCTGATGAACGACATACCGGTCTTCTTCGTTATCTGTTCAAGACAGGTGTTCGCGTGGTCTTTTGACAGATTCTTTCCTGCGAAGTTTGCCGAGGTTAATCCCAAGTACCACACTCCCCACTATGCAATTCTGCTGACGCTGGTGGGTGGACTGGTAGGTGTTCTCATATCATACGTCGCGGAGAAGGGGGTTGTTGGGTCCTGGGTGGCGGCAATGGACACCACTATGCTCTACCAGTTTGCGGTCACACTGGGCTGCCTGGCAGCAGTAGCCATTCCCTACATAAGGCCGGACATATATGAAAGAGGAAGGAAGCTAGAGATACGCGGAGTTCCGGTGATGTCGATTCTCGGGATGATAGGGTTCGGCTTCAACTTCTGGTATCTCTTTATAGCCGGTTCCTGGCTGAGCATAAGCAGAGACCTACTTGTCCAGAGCGGCTGGATGTTCCTTGGCGTGGTGATTTTTCTAGCATATTATGCATCCAACACCAGGAAAGGAATAGACGTAAGATCCATCTATCAGCAGGTCCCTCCGGCATAAGATGAAGAAGATATACTTCTCGGCAGACGCGCACGGCTCCACGTATGTATGGCGAAAGTGGATATCAGTAGTATCGGTATATAAACCTGACATACTCATACTGGCAGGCGACCTTACGGGCAAGGCCTTTGTCCCGTTGATCAGGCAGAGTGACGGTTCCCATTCGTGTACCTATTTTGGGGGCAAGTTCAATCTCAAGACAGACAAAGAGGTGAAGGAGATGGTGGATAGGCTCGAGTCTGCTGGGGCCTATCCATTTATCGCGACTCCTGAGGAGATTCAGGAGCTCAAGTCTGATGAGAATAAATTGAACGAACTGATGGATCGAGAAATACGCAATAGACTTCGAAAATGGATGGAGATGCTTGTGGAGAAGGTGGACACGAAAAACGTGATGACCATTGCCATGCCCGGCAACGACGATTTCCTCACAATGGATCAGGTGATCAAGGACTTTGAAGACAAAGGTGTGATATATCCCCTGGAGAAAGTGGTTGAATTTCCCTACGGATACCAGATGGTGAGCCTTGACTATGTGAATCCGACGCCCTGGAATACTGACAGAGAGATGGACGAGAAAGCGCTTCTCAAGAAGATAGATGAACTGGTCTCAAAGGTTGATGATCCACACAAAGCGGTGCTGAACTTTCACTGCCCACCTTTCCAGACTCAACTGGACATGGCGCCGAAGTTGGATAGAACCATGAGGCCTGTAATTGTTGCAGGTTCAGTGGTGATGGTTCACTGCGGAAGCAAGGCTGTAAGGAAAGCGATTGAGAAGTATCAGCCCCTGATAGGACTGCACGGCCACATTCATGAATCCTTTGCATCGGACAAAATCAAAAACACACCTGTTGTGAATCCAGGTTCGGAATACTCAGAAGGAATCCTCAGAGGGTTCATCGTAGAACTGACCGAAGACGGCCTGGGCAACTACTGGAAGGTTGAGGGGTAGATTATTCTCCTCTAGTACTTTGCTTCCCTGTTTACGGTTATCTTGACCGTGCTGCCTGCGTGCGCTTTTTCTCCGGCTTTAGGGGACTGCGCTATAACTCGGCCGAAGGGATACTCTTCGTTGGTGGCATACTTGACCTTCACTCTGAACCCTGCCGCCTTGAGCTTATCTCCGGCAGCCTTTTCGGTCAGGCGGAAGAGTTTGGGGACCTCGACTAAGAATGAATGTTTGATCCTTGTAACGTGGTTGGCTTCTACACTGATCAAGTCTCTGAACGTTTCGTGAGGGTTCTTGAGTATCACCTCGTGCGATCCAGCAGTCACATTGTCAAGCCACCGGGGCACTTCACCTATCTCTCTTCCATCGAGGTAAACAATCGTTCCGGGGCTGGATTCGACACTTATCGACCCGAAGGCAACGCTTCCAACCTCCAGTCTGTGAAGTTGGCCGACAGGTTCGCCAGACGAAACGTACACCACTATGGCATCAGCTGATCCGACGCTATATATTTCAAAATCGTCCCCTGGGCCGTCGATGATCTCCTCGCGTGGACCCATGTCGAGTGTTATCCAGCCATCCTTGCCGAGTTTTGCGTAGGATACCTTCACCGCGCCGTAATCGGGTTTGCCCAATGCGGCTTCCATCGATTTGGCGTCGCCTCCTCTTCCGGCAAAGAAGTCTCTCACTTCGTCCGCGTATCCGTCACTCCCAGAGAATCTCGATGCGACAATGGCATCAATTGAAGCACCCGAGCCAGCATCAACGATTTTCACGTATCTTGCTGAAGCGAGGTTGGCTTTTTCCAGATCGAAAGACATTATTTTTGATCCCGGAATGTCAGGATATCTGAAGTACCCGAGAGAAAACCACTGCATTGATGCCGCTGCTACTGACGAACTTGAGAGAATCAGACACACCACGGTAGGCGTGAGCAGTTTGAACATGGCCACCTCCTCTTGAAGACGATCTCTTAGTATGCATGGAGTCCTCCCAGAAAGAGGTTTCCGAGCATAGTAAATACAACCAGTGAAAAGCCGATAATAGAGAGAATAGCTGAGCCACGACCGCGCCAGCCTTTGACAAAGCGGGTGTGCAGATAGGCAGAGTAGACGAGCCATACAACGAGAGAACCCACTTCCTTCGGATCCCAGGACCAGAAGGATCCCCAGGCGCGTTGGGCCCATATGGCGCCAGCGAATAGCGCGCCTATTGTGAACAGGGGATATCCCAGCTTTATAAAGTTGTAGGATAAACTGTCCAGTCTCGAAAGGGGTTCCGAAGATGTTTCAGAATCGCCCCGTCGCAGCACTCTCTTACGAATGAAAAGGTACATGATGGACGTAGCAAAGGCCACGGCGAACGCCGCCTCTCCAAAGACCGCGAGCGTCACGTGGATGTGCAGCCAGTAGCTTTGCAGGGCCGGAACAAGCTGTGTCTGTCCCTCCTTCGGAAGCAGTGAAGCGCCCACTATCATTGCAAAGGCGACGCCTCCTATCATGGTTCCCATGGCCGCCCACCTGAGGCGGAACGTCATTATCAGATAGAGCAGCACTGTCGCCCAGCCGAAAAGGGACATGTACTCGAACAGGTCTGTAAAGGGAAGATGACGGGTTCCAATAGACCTGACGATGAGGGCGGCGGTCTGGGCGACGAACCCGATGGCCATAACAGCCCTTGCTGAGACCCACAGTCCGTTTCGCTTATTGATGGTCGCCAGGATATTTAGGATTATTCCTAGAAGATACGCCCAGAAAGCAACCCAGAAGAGGAAGACATCGTTCATGTTAATGATTCCTCCTTTTGCTCCATTGAGTGATTGATCCTTGGGCTCCGGGCAAGGCTGAGACTGAGAATAAGCCCGATTGCCGCGCCCGCAAATCCGATGTAGACCAGTCCTATCCCAGGGGAGCTTGCTATCTCCAGAATCGAATAGAAACTAGGTTCATAGTCCAAGAACAGGATGTCATAGAACCCATCCCGGGAATGAAATCCAGGAATTTCTATGAAGGACCAGCCGGACGAGAGGAGATTGTCATCCACGTACAATTCGACTAGAACTGCCGGGTTTCTATGTTCTGCAGAACGGTTGTCAACTCTACCTGTATGGACATCTATCACAAAGTCGCCCACGAAGTCCTTAACAAGCACGGAGAAATTGGTCCGGCTCACCTTAGTCCTTTTCTTGAACTTAGCTGTCGTGCGTCCGATACGCTCGCCACTTCCCTTATCTGTTACGGCCAGAGAAGCTGACTCTATCCCCCTGCGTTCCTTGCCATAGGAGTTCTGAAAGATGTTGATACCTCTATGAGTAAGTGGATGATTGACCGTGATGCTGTGGTCTTCGATCTTCCCGTCAGGGTAAATGAGGGAGACATGGGACCGGTACTGCTTCACCGCGCCATCCGCGGTCGTCTCGATCTCGAATCTATTCAAACGTAACTTTGTTTCAGTTCCGGGGACCGGGATGCTATCTCCCTGAGACATCTTCTTCTGGGTTCTAAAACCCCGCAGTCCGGTGGTCATTCCACCCAGAAGTACCAAGACCATGCTGAGGTGCAGTATTATAGAACCAAGTCTTCTAATCGATACCGGGGTGCGCTTGATGCCGGAGCGGAGCAGGGCGACCGCCCTCCGGGTAATGCAGATTCATATGTCAAGAGCGAGAAAGGCGAGCATTCCCAGGAACCAGCCCGTTCTGAAGACATTGTCCAGCCCAAATGCAAGGATGATGTGACCGGGCAGACCGAACTTCTTTATGTAAACACGCTCGGGCAGACCCTGGGGTATAAGCACACCGACAAATGAGATCAACGCTATGATCGAAAGAAGTGCGATCACGAATTTGAAGGAGTTAAGCAGGCGCCAAGTTCCCCTCAACAGACTGAAACGCTGCAATTCTGACACATTAGGTCCGGGGCTCTTATCTTGCAGTGGAATACTCTCCATTGAGATGTTCTAAGATTGAGCTCACACTGTCGCTACGTTATTCAGTGGGGCTTGTGTGACCTATCTTCGCTTGTCGCATCTTATTCCGTTCGTCTCTTCTAGTAGTCTCCTGAGAGATCCTTTTTCCTGAAGTAGAGGCCGTAGATCTGAGCGTCCAGGATTCTGGTCAGGTCCGTGCTCGAGATGATACCTACAAGGACTCCCTTATCAACGACGGGAGCATGCCTGATTCCTTTTTCAGATAGACTATGGTGGACATTTCCTATGAAGTCGCTTGCATCGACTGCAAAAATATCTTTGGTCATCACATCGGCTATCGTTACTTTCTGAGGATCTTTGCTTGGTGCTACCACACGCTTTAACAAATCGCGTTCTGTGAAGATCCCTACTGGCTTCTTTCCATCCACTACCACCAGTGAACCCACGTTGTGTTCAGCCATTTTCTTGACTGCATCAAAAACAGTTGTTGAAGTGCTGCATGTTTTCACATCGTGCTTCATGCAGTTTGATATGAGCATCTAACACACCTCCTTATGCGACTATTACTGCTTTCAATCGACCGCTAGAATCTTATCCGAAAGCACGCTTGGGGTCAAACGAAATAGGCCCGGCTGGAGGATCTGCTTTTTTGTACGGGATGTACGAAGTACGAATTGCAGGCGGTGAAGTGGAAAGAATGACCAGAACGCAAAAAGCAGATTCTTCGCGAAGTTTATGCTGCCTGCCCCGTTTCTCGCGAAGTGAGATACACGGGGCCTGCCTGGGGCGTTTCACGGCCTCCTGAGAAATCGAAGGGAGCATGGCGAAGTGTTCAGAATGGGCATAAAGGTCATGAGGTGTTGTTTTTTCTGTGTGTTTTGAAGTAGCAGAACCACCTCAGATACGAGATCTTATGCCCAGCCCCGGTGCCAGGCGTGACATCTTGCC
>SOJN01000049.1 GCA_004376575.1 candidate division TA06 bacterium
CGGCCTCCTTCGCACTCGGCTTCGCCAAGCATAAACTCCGCCGGAGGGAGCTTGCTCGGCGCTACAAGCAAGGATTCTCCGTACGTTCCCCAACTCCTCCCTGTCATCAACTTTTTCGGAGAAGAGCCACATTTTACATTTCAGCTCGAAAGTCCATGCCTGCCTGCCCCGTTTCACGGGGTCTCCGGCCCTCTCTCACTTAGCGCAGGATCGCGGAGCCCGGGCACCACTTGACAAGCGTTCCCTTTCCTCGTAGAGTTCGAACTGGACAGTAATCTCAGAGAGAGTTGGTCGCATTCAAGGTTTGAATAGGCAAATCCTGATCGGTCAAATGGAGTGATAATAGTCACCGTTCACCTCGGAGGTTACCACCATGGATAAGGCACAATCCGATTTTGATTTCAAGGTCATGTCTCTCACCTACAGATTCCGAGACCTTTTCTCGCCACCCAGGAATATTCTGGGGGAGGCTGGAATAGAACAGGGTTTTCACGTGCTTGATTATGGCTGCGGACCCGGAAGTTACACAACACCTCTTGAAGCACTGGTGGGAAAATCAGGGAAGATCTACGCTCTGGACATTCATCCACTTGCTATCAAGAAGGTTCAACGTATTGTTTCAAAGAAGCATCTGACAAATGTGAAAACCATTCACTCCGACTGCAAAACTGGATTGCCAGATAATAGTGTAAACGTGGTCCTACTATATGATATCCTCCACGATCTGAGTGACCCAAATGGAGTACTGGAGGAGTTACATCGAGTGTTGAAGCCAGGTGGAATCCTGTCCTTCACCGACCACCACTTGAAGGAGGACGAGATTCTATCCAAGGTAACGAATAAAGGATTATTCAGGCTGTCCAAAAAAGGCAAAAAAACATATACTTTCTCCAAAGAGGGATAGCAGTGCGCAACCACTACAAGAAGTATCCCTTGATAGGGGTGATCATATGCCTTTGGGCAGTTAATCTCTCTGCCCAGAGTCCTGATACCCTCTGGACGAGGACTTATGGAGGGACAAACGCCGATGCAGGTCGTTCAGTTCAGCACACCTCTGACGGGGGATTTATTGCTACTGGAAATACTGCTTCCTTCGGTTTCGGTGCCTCTGATCTCTATCTGGTGAAAACAGACTCCGACGGTGATACCATCTGGACAAAAGCATATGGAGGTACAACCTGGGACATAGGCTGTTCAGTTCGACAGACTTTCGATGGAGGTTACATCGTTGCAGGACAGACATTCTCATTCGGTGCAGGCCTTTGGGATGCCTATCTCATCAAGACTGACGCCAACGGCCATTTTCTGTGGGCAAAGACCTATGGGGGACCAGACTGGGATTATGCCTACTCGGTTGAACAGACCGCCGACAGTGGATACATAATCTGTGGAGAAACCTGGTCATTTGGCTCGGGGAACGCCGACATCTATCTCACGAAGACGGATGGGGATGGTAATGTTCTCTGGACAGAAGCATATGGAGACACACATAGAGACATAGGGAACTCAGTCCAGCAAACTAAAGATGGTGGATACATCATGACTGGAGAAACCATATCATATGGCGCCGGTAGGGGCGATCTCTTCCTGTTGAAGACGTATGCCGACGGAGACACGATGTGGATGCGAACATACGGCGATACATTGCACGAGAAGGGTCAGTCAGTTCAACAAACGCCTGACGGTGGATATATTGCTGTTGGGGAAACGTGGTCGTTCAGTGCGGGAAAGAGCGACATCTACATAGTAAGAACGGACAGTCTGGGTAATCTTATCTGGTACAAGTCCTACGGAGATACTCACTACGACTATGCCTCGTCTATCAAGCCAACGGGTGATGGCGGCTATATCATCGGAGGAACTACATGGTCCTTTGGCGCGGGTCTGTATGATGTATATCTACTTAAGATAGACGCAATTGGTGATACCGCCTGGACGATGACATGTGGAGGGCCAGGCAACGACGCACGCTTCGAGGTTGACACCATATCTGACGGCGGATACATCGCTGGAGGATGGACAGACTCTTACGGGGCAGGCGCGAATGATGTCTATCTCGTGAAGACGCAGCCAGAAGTTGGTGTCGAAGAGAACCATATTCCATGTCCCAATCCGCCATACAATATCTCAGACTTGAAGGTTTTCCCGAATCCGTTTAGTGGCATTGTAAACATCACATATTGGATAGAACAAAACGGAGAGAGTGCAGATCTGAAGATTTACGACGTGACCGGAAGAGTAGTGAAATCATTCTTGCCCCCTGCCTCCGACTTCTCAGTTCCCACTTCCATAACCTGGAATGGCCGAGATGAAAAAGGCAAAAGGATGGCAAGTGGGGCATATTTCGTCATGCTACGAGCTGGCGAGTCCAGAGCTACAAGAAGAGTTACCCTGCTCAGCAGGCTATAGACCAGGTGGCGTAGTCCACGTCTGTCCTAATTTGGCTCCTTGGAACCGAGCCTCGGGTAAAGGGCTGTCAGATTCCGATCTCTGACGCTTATTGCCAACCACAGATATGAGTGCATTGCGGACTTCCATACTGACCTGTTTTTTCATCTTGTTCGCTTGCTCTATGTCGAACATAGGTGCCAAGCCCTCTGCAGTTAAACGCGAGGGGGTAGAGATTATTCTCACAGGGAGAAAACAACGTTTTACCTTCAGCAGAATAGTCCGGATTGAGAGATGGGGAATTGTTGTAATAGACAGAGATCTGGAAAGAACGGCACTCTACCAGGTAATCAATACAGCCACACTGTATGATTCCACTTATGTGAACGCAATCAGGCGGCACGTTTCAAATCTCAAAGTCACTGTTGAAGGAGACGCTTTCATCCTTGATTTCAACGAGGCGATTCTACCAAGACTTGAGTATACTCATCCCAAAAAGGTAGTAGATTACAGATACTACACACTGAACTTATGTCTGGACAAAGTCGAGCACCTGGAAACAGGTTTTGTCTATTCCTTACGGCCATTTCAAAATCTACTTCATCGTATTACTGTTTCATTTGGCTACCCATATTCCAAAAATCCTTCTTATTATGTTTGGGGTCTCAATTATGGAATCGGCCTGCCAATTGTTAAAAGTGAGCATTATGTACTCGTGACATGGATAAATTACGCCAGAAAGTTCCTGGAAGTAGGTTCTGGTAGTGCGAGTGTTCATTCGCAAAAAGACACTTTTGCTCTCGGGGTAGGCAGTATCATGGGTAGCGACGAAAAAACATTCTATTCAGTGGATATCAAATATCATTTCAACAATGTGGAAATAGAAGGTACTGAGCAAAAACTGAGGCTTTTGCTCGGAATAAACAGAAAATTCTAGCGTAACAGCGACCATACGGGGTCAGACTGTAAGAGTTGAATCCTGTCAGCACATCGCATCAGAAGTACATCAGATACTTCGCCTTTATCGCACCGATACCGCTTACAAGTCGTAAATCCCCTGCTGCATCTATCTCCCTGGAGTCGTTAAAAGCGACATATAGCCAGCTCTTGGGCAAGAAATTCCAGGAGAAGAGCAGGCCAATCCGGTTATACAGCAGATCGGTGTTTCCAACGTCAGTTCCTGGGGTCCCCATCACGAATTCATTGAAGAGCCCAAGGCTCATATCGGCATTTATTCTGTAGTCAATTCTCGGAGTGGCAGATGTCGTGAGTGCGGCAACTGCACCGGTTGTATCCCACTCAGCCCAGATACTTGATCTCAAAGACGCAGACACCTCTGGTACGATGCCGTACCCCACCCGGAACCAGGTCGAAGCCTGATGAGCAAGAAAGCCCCTCGCGTAATTGTACCCATAGCTGTAGTTACCACCGAAATTAGTACTCTGGCCCGCAAGGTTCGCCCAGCCCGAGAGATCCACGCTACGGTTAAGATAGCTGGTGTCTGCCTCATGAGCGGGGCCACCGTGGAGCTCCAAGCTGAAGCCCCAGTCGTTGCGAAAGACCGGATTGAGTATGAAATAGCCAAGTGTTGACCATTCGTCCTGTCCCGGTTCCTGGATCCCAATAATGCCTGGAGCGAAGTAAAGATTCCTCAGAGCGCCCTTTTCATACGTCTTGAACGGGCCACTAATGAAAGTGAATTTCTTCCTCCCAGCCCATGGAACGTATCCGATGTCACTTACATCGAAGGAGTCACCCACAACTTCAACGGCGCCCATGGTAAGGAAATTTCCAAGAAAACCATGATAGCCGGATGAGACGGCCCAGCCCTTCTTACTACTCCTGTCGCTTACCGTGCCCTGAACAATGAACTGATTAACCCCCCTACGCATTACGCCATCAAGGCCAACTGCGTAATTGTAGTCGTCTCCATCAACCATGGTGCCACTGAAGAGCACCCCTATGTCTGAATTCCCAAACTGTCTGTGCTTCAACCTGCATACTGCAAAGCTCCTGTAGGGTTCGATTAAAGAATCGTTCTCTGAATACTCATCTGTGTAGGCTCCAAAAATCCCAGCGTTCCAATCTTCAGATTTGGTGGTCAACTTCAGCCCGCCGATTATGGGTATTACGTCTCCGTCGACCGACTTGCCGATGGTTCGAGAATAGAAGATGTTTAGTGGCCGGAAGAATCCCTTGTCGTCACCAAAGTGAGACATACGGAAGACCTCCATTCCCTCGATGAAAAATGGTCTCCGTTCGCCGTAGTAGGTGCGATAGCGGGAAAGGTTCAGCGTGAAGGGATCAGTTTCAATCTGCGCAAAGTCCGGGTAGGCAGTTGCGTTGAGCGTTGTCTGGGGAGTGAGGTCCCATTTGAAGTTCATGCTCACGCGGGGTTCCAATTTGCCTTTTTCTCCTTCGTAATCCTCGTACCTAACAAACGCTTCAGGATACAACTCAAAGTAGTAGCCCGTCACCTGAGGATTTATGCCATGAAGCGAACCATACTTTGAAACCATATCCGACTCTAACTGAGAAACTTCTGTCCAGTAATCGGTCTCCCGATTACTGGCGCTGTACCTGACGAACTGTATCCCCCATCGATCAAGTCCTTTCTTGTACCGGATTGATTTGAACGGTATTTTGATCTCTACCTGCCAGCGGTCATCAAGGACTTTCACACCCCGATACCAAACCCCTTCCCACGAATCATCCCTTGCTCTCCCATCATCAAGCACCCAGCCGTCCTGACGTATCCCGCTTGCGTACACGATGAAATAGTAAGCAGTATTCTTACTACCAAAGGGGTCAATACCTATGGCAATATAGTCCTCGTCGCTCGTCAGACAAGCGACCGGCTCATTTGTTTGCGCATGGAATCGCAAAGCGATGTAAAGGTTTTCCTTATCCTGCAAGATGTATACTACGGTCTTTTCGGTAGGAGGTTCTTTCTCGTGTGGCGCAAACTGTACGAAATCATACGCAGAGTCTGCCGCCTCCCAAGTTCTTTCTATAACTCCATCAATCACTGGCGCTATTTCAGCAGTACGTACTTCTATCGTTTTGCTGTTTGATGGGGTGGTTTCGGCAGGTTGGGCAAACAGGTTGGCGGTCAACAAGACCGCCAGCAGACCTGGAATGAATGCCAGCGCGCTCTTACCACCCTTTGAAGCGACCATTCTCATACCATGCACTTCCAGACTAACCTTCCTGAACCTAATGACTTATGGCCACCTTGGTCTTTCATTGGCGCCAGGTGAAGCATCGTCTACTAATACATACGTTCCAAGGGTAGTGATTGTTTCAACAAACTGGTAGGCTTCCTCACATGGTCAAGCCACCGGTAGGCTGCCCGCTCAAGTTTCGCAGAAGGACCTCGACAAGGTTAATCATATCGAAGCCTTATACCTTCTTGCTCATTTCTCAAAATAAAGCTCTGCAACCGAGGGGAGCCCCAGCATTTTGCGAAGAAGGCTGATCTTGCCCACGTGATATGCTTCGTGGGGTAGGAAGTGATTGAAAGCAGACAGAATGTTGGGTATTCTCTCTTCGGGGAAATTCGCTGTCGGCGACTTCAATTCATCCGAGGAAAGCGACAAAATATAGTTCTTTGTTACCTTCTGCCTGTTTTCAAGAGCTTTTTTGATCTCATCGAAGGGAGGATATTCACTTATGGCCGCGACTACCTTACTCCCATATCCAAACTTATCTTCCCACTCTTTTGGCAGGCGTTCGCCCCCTGCACATCCCCAGGTCACCATATAGCTCTCGGTCCAGAGAATGTGCCCAAGTTCCCAGAGGATGTGGTTCTTTGCACCAGGCGGTATAGTAATCATTTGCTCTTCGTTGAGCCCCTCGCAGCACTTCAAGACCCATTCTCTTACGTATTCGAATTGCGAAGCCAAAAAGTCCTTCAATTCCTCGCTCATGATTTCCTCCTTTTCAATTCATAATAAACGCGACAAGATGGGCAAGTCAAGCACAACACAACCCCTGGCTTCTGGAAAACGGGGGATATATAGCAAAGGAAAGAGGGCTGCACCATCTGCGATGGCCCAGCCCCTTTCCATGTTGTGTTTGTGGCCCCGAATTACTGTTGCTTGTACAGGTTAAGGTGCTGTACCTTCCCTTTCTCGTCGCGGGATTCGTTTCCAATGATCTGGTCGGACTCCAACTCGAAATTGCAGTTCGCTTTGTACCTCTTAAGCTCCTTGGTTTTTGCGACCTTCAACTCCTTGAAGAAGTCCAGTATCTCTTTCTTTCCGGGAACCTTCCTGCTTGTATCTCTGGCACCTATGGCGTCAAGCACGTATGCCTTAAGCAGTTTGTCTTTGACCTTGGCAAAGAACTTTGGATTGGCAAAGATGTCAACGCACACGACCTCACCATTGAGCGCCATGATCATCCCCACCATATCGTCATCCCTGAGACCTTTTTCCATCGCATCCAGGAAGGGTTTGCTTCTCCTGTCAACGCCTTTGCTCGAAAGTATCGCACGATAAGTACCGCTTTCGGATACCGCATCATGCTCCCGGCAGGTCTTGCTCACTTCATTCCATACGTCTTGCTGGCCCTTGAACTGGAGAGCACTCCTGACTGCTCTGGCCCCTAGTCCGCCACCCGATTTGAATTTGACAGACCCACCCTGCCACCTTCCATGTTCGACGCATTTTACCGAGACCTCGACTTCCTTACCCGCAGGAATGAGGACATCGTACGAAACCATTCTGTCCTGTTTCCCGCCAATAATGATCTCCCCTGCCATGATATAGATGGGCCTTCTGCCAGTATTCAGGATCACAACCATCGGGACTGATGCGTTTGGCCCCTCGGTTATGATGATAATTCCGGCATTTTGCGCTTCATCCAGGGTCATGTAGTTTCCTACATCGATTGGAGTCTTCCTGAAAACCGGGTATATGGCAAGATGGTTGTAGACAGTAGGCTTCCTGACAACAAAATCCGTCTCGACTTCAAAGGGGAAATCGTCCGTCCCCCTTGTCATCATGTACTCCAGAAGGTCATCGCTCGCACCGGCTTTCTTGAGCCTGATGATATCCTTGGTTGACAGATCAAAGGTCATCGCTTTTTCGGCAATATGCGCCTTGATAACCGCTTCTCCAACATTCGCGTTGAGCAGTTTTATGACCTCATTCACATTTGCGTTGCCGGAACCCAGCCAGCCTATGAGGCAAAACCCTATTATTACAATCCCAAGCACAGTTATAGCCTTTCGAATCATGCTTTTCACCCCCTTTCGAAATATCAATCATGATTTGAGAACAAGTGACATCTTCCCCGCAGCCCTACCTACTTAAACGAAAAAAAGACGATAATGTTCCTACCATACCTATCCCAGATGCCACGCAGCCTTTGTTTTGCTGCCTTTTCCCATTCTTCTACCTGTGTTACCCTCCTCCCCCACAAATATTCCACAATTCTTTCCTCGTGCGGGAATTACAAATTGCGATGTACCAATTACAAAAAACCCAACTTCTCACCGGGCAACTCTCCCCACCTCAGGACTGACACCTTTGGCAATCGCACAGTGTATGGCGTACAGCTTAACTAAGCCCACAACTTGAGTTTCAGGACTTGGATCTGGGGGAGTCTGATTGACTTCTGCCTGATGGTCGCATACAATCACACAACACCTTCGAGAACGAAATGTCAAGAAGTGAGGCACCGTTCTCAGGCTTAACCAGATCGGAGAGACAATATGAAGCATTCGAGGCTCTTCGCACTTCTGATTCTGATAGCCCTTGTCCTGATGAGTTGCACTCCAAAGTCCAGGGACGAGGGCGTCGAAGGATTCTGGGAAAGCACCCTGAAGTACCCAGGTGTTGAAGAGAGGATCGTGTTCAAGTTCTTCAGGATGCCTGACGGCACGTTGAAAGCCGCAATGCTCAGACCAGACGTGACAGACGGTGAGATCCCTGTGAGCAAGCTCGCCTTAGAGGATGGACACCTGCATCTGGAAATAACATCCTTGAATGTTTCCTTTGATGGCCAGATCAGACCTCAAGGATCAGTCATCGAGGGCCAGTGGAAGCACCGGACATTCTCCCAACCACTGTCCCTGAGAAGAGTGACAGAGGTTTCCAAACGCCGCCGGCCGCAAGAGCCGGTTCCTCCCTATCCATATGACAAAGAAGACGTGGTCTATACAGATACCGATGCACGGTGTCAGCTCGCGGGCACTTTAACCTTGCCTCGGCGGCCACGCCCGTGCCCTGCCGTGCTGCTTATCTCAGGGGGCGGAGCCCAGAATCGCGACGGAATGATTCTGGGGCATCGTCCATTCTTGGTGCTGGCCGACTACCTGAGCCGCCGCGGGATAGCCGTTCTCCGCGTTGACGACCGGGGAGTGGGCGCCTCGACCGGTGACCGGTCACAGGCGACCAGCGAGGACTACGCCAAGGACGCACTGGCCGGAATCGACTTCCTCAAGGAACGCCGTGAGATCAATCCCCACCTCATTGGGCTCATGGGCCACAGTGAAGGAGGTATCATCGCTGCGCTGGCCGCGGCACAATCCCGGGACGTCGCCTTTGTCGTGATGATGGCAAGTCCGGGCCTGCCTGGCCGGGAATACCTCCTCCAATATGAGGAATCGACCCAGAGAGCGTTGGGGTCAAGCGAGGAGACTGTGGCTGCGAACCGGGTACTACAGGATCGCATTCTCGCCACGTTAGAGAAGGAAGAGAATCAGGCACTCACCAGGACCAAGCTTCGCCAGATTCTAGAAGAGCTTGATCCCCCCGTGCCCGAGCACAGGTTAGAAGCGGCTCTGAAGAGATTTCTCTCACCATGGTACCGTTTCCTCGTAAGACACGATAATGGAGCTACGGTCAGAAAGGTGAAGTGTCCCGTGCTCGCGATCTTTGGCGAAAAAGATATTCAGGTCCCACCCAATGGAAACCTGGAAGCTGTCGAACACGCGCTCAAGAGAGGAGGTAACAAGAACTACAGAGTGGTGGAACTACCGAGTCTCAACCATCTGTTTCAGACCGCCGAAACCGGGGCTCCCTCTGAGTACGCAGAGATTGAAGAGACCCTCTCGCCAGTGGCATTGGAATTGATTGCCGGGTGGATCCGAGAGCACACAGGAGTTGATTGATGAGGCTTTGAGATGGGAGACAACAAAAGAAACGTGGAAAGCGACCCGGCCGGCAGTGACACCATCGCACACAAGATATACTTGGGGGATCTTCTAAGGCAGCAAATCACTCCCTCGGCGTTAGATGCCCTCACGCTTCCCACAGGAAGCCAAGGGCTTGACGCTGGATGTGGTATCGGCAGTCATCTCCTTCCTCTTGCAGAGGCGGTCGGATCTGAGGGACGTGTCACCGGCCTCGATATATCCCCAGAATTCCTCGCTCGCGCAAGAGAGACTGTAGAAAACTCGAATTTGTTAGATCGAATCTCCCTTCAAGAAGGGAATGTGAATAATCTCCCGTTCAATGACAACACCTTTGACTGGGCATGGAGTTCCGACTGCGTCGGATACCCCGTTGGTGCTCCTCAGTCATCGCTGAAGGAGCTCACGCGGGTTGTCAAACCCGGCGGCACCGTGGCCATTCTCGGCTGGTCATCGCAACAGGTGCTTCCTGGATATCCAGTGCTTGAGGCAAGGTTGAATGCCCGTGCTTCATGTGTCATACCCTACGTCAAGGGGGAGAGGGCCGAGTACAACTTCCTGCGTGCGCTAGGTTGGTTTCGCGACGCAGGCTTTGAGGAAACCACAGTCGAGACCTTTGTGGGCGACGTTCAAGCACCACTCAGCGATGAGTTACGCAGTGCCCTACTCATGGTCTTTGATATGCTCTGGGGTGAACTCCAGACAGAGCTGACCCCGGAAGACCGAAAGGAATACCAGCGTCTATGTCTGGCTGAGTCGCCAGACCTCATCTTGAATCTTCCGGATTACTACGCCTTTCTTACCTACACCATGTTCCACGGCAAGGTCCCCGGATAAACCCCTGGAGATAACACCAAGATGTAAGACGGCTGAACGCTATACGATAGCTATCAGCTCTCAGCTTCTGGCACCCAAAACCTTGCAACCACGGATTATCACACCCTCCTTCGCTTCCTCCTTCGCCATATTCGGCTTCGGAGGACTGACGCTTTCGAGCTACGAAGGACAGGGATTATTACAAGATTATTTTTCTGGTTCAGTCATGAGAATATGGTTTGAATCTGTGTTAATCTCGTGTAATCTCGTGGTTCTAGGGGTTATTCTCGATTTTCGATCTTCGATTTTCGATTCTCTCGTGTTCTTGGTTCTGGCCTGCCGAGTTTGCTTGACATCCTCACTATCTTATCGTACTATTCATACATAGAGTCCCTAGTAGCCAAATCCTATCAATGCGGGACTGTCCGAGCAATAGTTGAGCAAACATCCAAGTACAGAGAAGCCCCAGGGGGGGTAACGCTTTTCAAACATAAATGCGTGTACATCTGATTTCGCCTAGACCACCATTTGTTGGTGCTACCAAGAGAGACAAAGCCATCCAATTCTCCCGTCTGAGTTTGGTGACTGTTGCGGCGCTATTCCCCGAAGATGCAGAGGTTCAAATAATCAATGACAGTATAGACACAATAGACTTCGACCAAAAGGTGGATCTAGTAGGCATAACTTCAATGACCTCCACCGCACCTCGCGCATACGAAATCGCTGACAGGTTTCGAGAAAAGGGCGTGCCTGTCATCCTTGGCGGTTTTCACGTAACAGCGTTGCCGCAAGAGGCCTCCTTGCATGCTGATGCAGTCATTATGGGCGAGGCGGAAGGTGTAATGCATGACGTGATAAATGACCTCCAGATCGGAAAGCTAAAAAAGTTCTATCAGGCTACCGAGATGCCGAGCCTTGTTGGTCTCCCTTTGCCAAGATGGGACCTCTTGAATGGGAGCAAATACTATAGTGAAGTGAACATGGTTCAAACCACGAGAGGGTGTCCTTTCAACTGCGCCTTTTGCAGCGTCTCTGACTTCTACGGACGAACGTATCGCACAAGACCAATTCCAGATGTAATCAGGGAGATCAAAGAATTGAGCAATCGAACCGTAATATTCTTTGTCGACGATAATATCGCCGGACGTCCGTCCTATGCCAAAAAACTGTTCAAAGCCTTGATTCCTTTGAACATCAAGTGGTTCGGACAGGGCTCTGTAATGATCGCCAGAGACAGAGAATTGCTCGAACTTGCCGCCAGGAGCGGATGTTTGGGTCTATTCATGGGTTTTGAATCATTGTCCAACAGCAACTTAAGGCAAGTGGGCAAGGCAACGAACAATGTCCGGAACTACAGCACGGTCATCAAGAAGATACACGGTAGTGGCATTGGAATAGTCGGCGCCTTTATTTTTGGCCTCGATTCGGACGATGATGGAGTTTTCGAGGAAACGGTCCGTTTCATCGAAAATAATCAACTTGAGCTAGCAAGCTTCGCCATTCTCACACCCCTACCTGGAACACGGCTGCTTAAATCCATGAAAGAACAAGGAAGAATAATCGAACTTGATTGGGCCAAATATACTTTGGGAGAGGTCGTTTTTCGTCCCAAACTACTTACTGTCGACCAGCTTAAGGATGGCTACAACTGGACAAGAAAGCATATGTCCTCATATAGCTCGATATTTCGGAGGACACTCCATTTCAGAAAAACAGCGCTCTTATCGCTTCCGCTGAATCTGCTGATGAGAAAGTCAAGCCGCAAATTTCTGAAGAACGCCAGGGCTTCTCGGAGAGCATGAAATCAGTGGTGCTCCCCTTCCTTCTTTCCTATCGGGATAGCTTCCCGACGATGCCAAGAACCTGAGAATACGTCGACTTTGAGACATTCCTGGCTTGAGCCAACACCCGAAAAAAGGGTTTGACTGGGTGGCCCAAGATGTGGTACGATACTTTGTCAACTCACAGGGCGCACAGCCGGCCGAGCAAGACTCCTACGGATGGCCCTGAGAGGAGGCGCCTGCTGACAACGGGCAAACCTACACCATTCAACATTCGGAAAGACCTACTATGAAGTGTCTGATAATCGCCAGTGGGAGGGGATCGAGGCTGAGGTCTAAGGGCAATTCAAAACCTCTCGTTCGCCTTTTGGGACTGCCTCTTCTTGAGCGAGTCATCCTTACGGCAAGAAAAAGTGGTTTGACGGACTTCTACGTGGTTACCGGCTACCGAGGTAACGAGATTGCAGAGCACCTGAAGCACCTCAGTGAGGCCAGGGGAATCAGCATTACTAACATACACAACGACCAGTGGGAAAAAGAAAACGGCTTGTCTGTTCTGAAAGCGAAAGACTTCATTACAGAAGACTTTGTCCTGCTGATGAGTGACCATATCTTTGATGAGTCGATACTGGCCAGACTTCTGAGGCAGACGATAAATGACGGTGAAGTCATGCTGGCTGTAGACCACAACACCAAGAATGGTAAACATCATGATGATGATTTCACCAAAGTCCTGACCCAGGACAATAGAATCCTGGACATAGGAAAGGATATCAAGGAGTACAACGCCTATGATACGGGAATCTTCTTGTGCTCCCCGGCAGTTTTCGCCGCTTTAGAAGAGAGCGGAAACAGTGGAGACGGCTCACTTTCGGGTGGTATCAGGGTACTGGCCCGCAGGGCAAGAGCCAGAACTTTGGATATTGACGGTGGCCACTGGATCGATGTGGATGATGAGCGGAATTTCCACCAGGCTGAACAGAAGCTGTTGTCTTCTCTGGATAAGCCCTCTGATGGACCCATCTCAAGATACCTGAATAGGCCTATATCGACCAGGATTTCAAGAGCTCTTGTCAAAACCAGGATTAGTCCAAACACTTTGTCGTTCCTCTCATTCCTGCTCTGCTGCACGGGTGCATTCTTGTTCTTCTTAGGGAAATACCCCTATCTACTCATTGGAGGATTACTGGCTCAGATATCTTCCATCACTGACGGTGTCGATGGTGAAATTGCAAGATTGAAGTTTCAACAGACAGAGTTTGGTGGGTGGTTCGACGCTGTTTTGGATCGGTATGCAGATGCTTTTCTTCTTTTTGGCCTGACCTACTATGCGTACACTGTAACCGGGACCCTTGTCACCCTTGTTATCGGTTTTATGGCCATCATCGGTTCATTCGTAAATAGTTACACCGCAGACAAATATGATGGTTACATGATGAAAAGACTCGGGCTCAAGGGCCGCCACTTAAGAATCGGCCGGGACGTCAGATTGTTTATCGTGTTCTTATTCGCTGTGATGAACCTGCCCTTCGTCGCAATTCTATTGCTTGCTCTACTCATGAACATGGAGAACATAAGAAGAATAGCAATTCTATACAGAAATGGATAGTATGGATGGCATAGAAAATCATATCGTCTCGATCATAGGAAGGTCTCTTCTGCCTGAAGACCCTATCCATGCCAGAAATACACTGGAATGGCTGCTCAGACTCAGGCCTGATGCTGATAAGGCTTTAAGGATAGCGGCTCTGGGTCACGATATTGAGAGAGCTATTGAAGAGCGAAAAGTGAGGCGCAAGAACTACGGGAGCTACGAGGAGTTCAAAGATGCCCATGCTCTAAACAGTGCCAGAATCCTGGCAGAAATAATGAGAGAGCATGATATGGGTAGAGAACTGATAGACGATGTCTTCTACCTGGTTCGACATCATGAGGAAGGTGGAGAAGAAAGGACCAATGTCTTATGCCATGCCGACAGCATCTCGTTCTTTAATGTAAACCTGCCCTACTATTTCTCCCGCAATAGTCTGGAGGAAACAAGAGACAGGTGTCTGTGGGGACTCAGAAGGCTTTCTGGAAGCCTGCGGGAGATTGTCGTCAGTTTTAGATACAAGAATAAGGAACTTCAGCCATTGCTGATGACCTGGATTAGTGATTTCTCACGGGTTCTCACCCCCGAAGTCCCTGCACCCTAAAAAGCTGTAGAGTTCTGCCCGTCTTAGTAGAGTCCGCCATAGCCCGTCCTGGCTTCGCATTTTGGTTAACCCCGTAGCGCGATATTCACAATCAACGGCAGTTCAACCTGCAGTACTCCCACAAATAGTCGATCAACCCACCAAGATTGCAACTCAAAAGGGTGATATACTTGTCCCCGGCACCAGCATAGAGAAGAAGTTTACCCTTTCGAACCAGCGCTCCCACCGGAAAAACGACTGCAGGCACATCCACTGGATATTCATCGTCGCCACATAACTCATAGGGGGCCACGGGAATGTAGATCGGGTCCCGGGTCCGGCAAAGGACATTTCTGGGATCACGCAGGTCCAGAAGGGCAGCACATACAGAATATCCTCTTTCTATCTTCTCCTTCAGTCCATAGGCCTTGCAGATACTGTCCTCTATCTCACCGACAGCGTGATAGATAACCAACCAACCCTTGTCAGTCTTTATAACCTGGGGGCCCGGGCCTATTTTTTCTTTTTCATGGAGGTAGTGTCCGGCTTCAAGAAGAAGATTCTTGTTCTTTCTCTTGTGTATCTCTTCCCACTCATTTGCATGACGGGGAGGGTCAAGCAGTTGGTCCATGCCGGCTTCAAGAATGTCGAGATGGATGTTAGGGTGAAACCGGAGCAGTATGTAATGCCGGTCGTCTGTCGGATCAGAGAAGGGGACAGCGTTGCGTGAGTCGAAGGATCTAACCATGCCATGATAGGTGATGTTCACAAAATCATCCGTGGAGTAGATGGTGATCCGGTCTGAGTCCCCACCTTTGAATGGCGGCTTGGTCTTGCCGCACCCGACCAGCACGTATCTGCCACCGTATTTGACAATACGGATGTCCTCAATCCCATAAGTAAAGTCCTGGTGCGCGGTTCCATCGCCGCTGATTACCACATTCTTGAATCTGGCGAAATGAAGCCCATCTTCGCTCACCAGAGGCCAAACCTCAGAGATATAATTTTCCAGGCAGTGGCGCTTCATTCCCAGAGCTTCATCAAAAAAGGTACCTTTCTTGTACCCCTGATGACATCTAGGCGCCAGGATGACTTTCTCCTCAAATAGCTCAACCCCAGCGTTGAACACCGCCCCGATTCTGGTCTTGCCCGCTTCCTTCCAGGTTAGACCGATGTCTTGGGGTTTTACCACGGGATTCTTTTCACAGGAGGCTAGCCTGAAGATGGTCTTGCTTGACCCAGTAGCAATGACTTCCCCGTCTCCCAGTGTTTCGAGAGTGCGATCAAAAGAAGTGATCATCCCGTCTCCCATCACAAGAACTTCTCGAATAACTCCATAAATCCCCTTGCGATTCTTTCTGGGGAGAATTTAGTCGCATACTCCTCGGCTCTCTTCAAGGTTGTGTTGACGATTTCCCCTCCCTCAACCACATCAATCAATAGATTGCAGAGTTCGTTGTCGCTTGAGTACTTCATCACTTCCTCATTCAAGAACCAGGCAAATTCTGTATTTGACGTGATTATGGGAGTAGAGACTCCCAAACACATCAAAATCGCGCTCGGCACGACCGCCTCGCCCTTCTGCACCTCCTCCTTCTCCTTGTGGATGAGGTATGCGTCTGAAGCATGGAGATAGGTGTAGAGTCGTTCTATCGGTGCAAGCTCATGCCTCAACTGTATGAATTCATAATCTTTTAGTGGTCCGATGTCTGCTGCAATGTACTTTGGGTCAGCCAGAACAAGATACAGAAATGGATGATTTTCACTTAGCCTTTGGAGTGCAGGAAGTATGGGGAAGATATGCAATTCTGGCGCCCAGCCATAGCTGAATACTATCTTTCTATCCAAGGGCAAATCGAGCTCTCGCCTGGCTTTCTGTTTATCTCCCTTGGATATGTAACCTGCAGGGTAAGGAATCAAGTGGATCTTGTCTTCGCCAAACCGTTTTGTCCACTGCTGCCTGTAACGTTCATCAAAACAGACTAAAGCATCCCAGTCGAACTCATAAAATAATGGATTCGTAGGTAGCTTCCTTTCATGCACCACGTAGACCGTCTTTGCCTTTTTCTTAATCTCAGGAAAGCATTCCTTCAGCGGCTCAAGGGGAACCCACTCCACCCTCTCCACGACGAGGAATTCGTAATCTATATCCAGGAAGGGCTCTGGATCGAAATAAGTCTCTGTATGGTCGCCCTCGTCACTGAAACATCTGATCACGTAGCCTTCATCCTCACCCACAGATCTTATGTTGTTGGGCGCAAAGACGGTCAAGCTATGACCATTCTTCACCCATTCTCTCCCTATGAGTTCAGCGTGCAGCGACACTCCACAAGCGGTGTTCCATCTGGATAGTATCGCTATCTTCATCCTGGTACCCTATTGTACAACCGTAGATGTTGACCTGCTACTGCCTGCCACGAGGTGAGATTTCTGTATTCTTCGGTACGATCAGTCACATACCTGTGAAACTCGTCATCTTGGCGAAGCCGGAGGACCATTTTCGCTATCCCCGAAGAGTTGAATGGGAGAACGAGTAGCTCATCGCATATTTCTCCTAATTCTTCAAACTTGGGTATCCTTGAGGCCACGACAGGCTTTTTTGCCCCTATTGCCAGATGGAATGAACCAGATGCAGATCTATCCTCTTCGTAATAAGGGAACAGAACAACATCGCAAGCACCAAATAGATAAGGTACGTCACTATTAGGGAAAAACCTGTTGGGGAAAATAACGTTACTCTGAAGGCCAAGGTCTTCTATCTTGCTGGTGAGTTCTTCAACATAGTCCTTTTCTTTATTCTTAGCGGTAGGAGCAAGACCTCCGGCAACGAACAGATACACATCTTCAACTTCCTTCAGTATCTCGCTAAGCGCCTCTACCACTATGTGCAGACACTTGTGTGGTTTGACGAACCCAAACATCAGCATTATCTTCCCCTCTTCAGGCAACTCAAGCCTCTTTCTGGATGCTCTTGAGTCTTCATCACTCAGCTCCGTCCCATGAGGAATAACGTGAATCTTGTCTGATGGTACTCCCAGCCGAGTCAGTATGGCCCTCTGCGATGGAAGATGAACGATAACCTCATCTGAAAGAGCAGCGATTCTTGCGGCAAACTTCTCATCAACTGCGCCTCTTTCAGAGAATTGAGCTGGTCTCACACAATGAATGGTTATTACCTTCTTGATGTCTCTATCCAACCCTTCAAGTACTGAGGGTAACCTATCGTCAAAGCTGTATATGCTATATTCATGTTGAATGTGAACGACATCAGCACCTTTTGTATGTGAGAGAATGGGCTCCGCATAATCTTCGTTTCTATCCCAACATGGATTTACCTCGAAGTTCCTGTCCACGATTGGGGACGCTCCACGTTCAGCAACAACCGTCATCTGTGATGCAGGGTCCACCTTTCTTATCCCGTGGATGAGGTAATCTGTGTAGGTAGCTATACCACACTGCTTGGGAAGATATGTTGATACGTAGGCGATCTTCACTGCTCAGACCCCCCAGTCGTGTAGTTAACTTTCAGATCTCCTTCTCATGCCCTCGTCTGAGTATCTTGACCCAACTCGCCAGAGTAGTATAGGGCATTGCACCTTTCTTGCCAAGCATTTTCCAGAGTGGCAGGGCAGCACAGATTGCTTGACATTTCGACCCTTTTCTCATAGAGTTGACCAACAGTATCAGAATCCCCCGGACTGGGGCTTTTTCGGAGAAATGTTTATGGAGCAAAGGAAGACGAAGGAGATAAAGAGAATCGTCGGAATCGAACCCGGATCTCCCGGACTCCATATTTTCAGCAAGTTTCGTCTGCCTCGTCTGGGCCTGCCTTTACTTGGTAAGATTCTCACTCTTGAAGGCTATGAGGTCAGGATCTATTGCCAGGACGTGAGCAGAATCGACTGGGATGATGTCTGGCGTGCTGATCTGGTCCTCATCTCGAGCATCACCAGTACTGCTCCAGAGGCGTACAAAATTGCTGAAGACCTAAGGAATCGGGATATCCCAGTGGTACTCGGTGGCTCCCATGTCACTTTCAAGCCTGAAGAGGCGCTGGAGTTTGCTGACTATGTCGTTCGAGGAGAAGGAGAACAGACAATTGTTGAGCTTGTAAGATGGCTGAGAGACGGTGACCACAGCAACCTTTCTGACATTAAGGGGCTGTCCTTTCGGATGGACGGCAAATTCCATCACAATCTTTCTCGTCCACTCTTACAGGATCTCGATTCACTTCCTTATCCCGATCTATCTCTGATTCAAGGATTTGACAAGACCGGGGTCGTACCGATGATCACCTCCAGAGGCTGCCCCTTCGACTGCACTTTCTGCTCGGTCACAAAGATGTTTGGCAGGCGATTCAGGTTCTGCAGTGGCACGAAAGTGATTGATGAGATCGAGAACCTCCGTCAGGAGTTCCCCGGTAAGCCCTTCTTCTTCTACGATGACAATTTCACGGCAAGCCCTCATAGGACCAGGCTACTGCTCAGAGAGATCCTGAGAAGGCGGATACCCCTTCAATGGGCAGCTCAGACGAGGGCGGATGTGGCCAAGGACGAAGGACTCATAGCTCTTATGAAACAGGCAGGCTGTCATCGTCTCTTCATCGGACTTGAGTCAACCAATCCTGAGACCCTCAAGGCTTACAAGAAGAACCAGACAGTTGAAGAGATTGAAGAGTGTCTTGAGGTTCTCCATAAACATGACATCAGTGTGCACGGGATGTTCGTTCTAGGAGGGGATGACGACGACCTCGCTACTATTAGCAGTACAGTGAGATTTGCTTTAAGGAAGAAGATTGGCACCGTTCAATTCATCATCCTCACGCCTCTTCCTGGTACAGACTTCTATCGAGAGATGGTTTCACAAGGAAGACTTATTAATGAAGAATGGAGCGAATATGACGGACATCATGTGAAATTTATACCTCGGAAGATTTCCGCGTGGAGATTGCAGGCCGCGACAATGCCAGGCGCCATGGTCAGATTCTACTCCCTCTGGCAATGCCTTAGGCTCTTGCTGAAAGGCGAGAGGAGCTTTCTGGCAAGGATTTATGGCCGCTGGTACCTCTGGATATGGAGACGACACAATCACCGCTTTCTGGGCAGTTTGAGAAGATCTTCCCGTTCTAAAACATCCAGGACGCTCTGACTTGGATGCTGTGTACAGATTTATCTTGACTCACTGTCAATGAGAAAAAAATGTGAACGCAACAGGTTGGATCCATTCTTACGGTAGGGCTGCCCTCGTAGGATCACCGATTGGGAGAGGAGAGCTGACAGAATGTCAGACAGAGCTAAGATGGAACTATTTGTTGGGATCAAGGTCACTGCTGCCCTAGAACGGCACCTCGACGAACTGAACAGCAGCTACGCCTACCTTGTTGCCGGAAAGGACGAACAAAGCTTGCGGAGAATCACGATCAATGACGCTGAGATATTGGGCAGATCTGTGGAACAAGCGACCACGGTCGGATCTCTGAGCGACATAGTGAAAAATCTGAAGAGTATATTGTCAAAATTTGTCCCCCAATATCCCCTTAAGGATTCTGAAATCAGAATCTATGCCAGAGGTCCGAAAGAATCCTTCTGAAACATTCCTGGAATGTATTTGGATTCAAACCCCTGTAACCACAGATCATCACTGGAACTGGCTGTACGCTATACGCAAAGAAAGCTGGAGATAACGAAATTCCTTCCCCTGCATCACCCGACACCCGAAACTGCGAAATTCCCATCACCCATACCCTGCCCCTTCGAAATTCGTAGTCTCCATCTTCGAAGGTTGCGAGACGGGTTGAGTGGAATTTCCTAATCTGGTGTTCTTCGTTTCGATTTTCGGCTCTGGGATTTCGCAATTTCGGAACCACAGATTTCACAGATTAACACAAGATTATCTTTCTGGTTTGGGTTTAGCCATGAGAATACGGTTTGAATCCGTGTCAATCTCGTGTAATCTCGTGGTTAGGGGTTTTATTTTCCCAATTTCGCAATACAGAAAGAGAAATGTCATTGCGAGACTCGCGGAGCGAGTCGAAGCAATCTGACTCAAGCAGATCCTTCGACTCCCAGAATCCTGTGGCTTCAGGGGTTTCAATTTCGCAATTTCGGAACCACAGATTTCACAGATTAACACAAGATTATTTTTCTGGTTTGGGTTAGCCATGAGAATACGGTTTGAATCCGTGTCAATCTCGTGTAATCTCGTGGTTTCAGGTCTCAATTTCGTAATTTCGGCGGGGGTGTGACGGCTGGGGCCGGGAATTTCGCATTTTCGTGTTTTGTGTCTGCATTTTCGTGTTCTTGGTTCTATTTCCTGGCGAGATTTTTCCTGCGCTGGTATGCGAAACTCTCGTCGCGAGTGAATTTCCCGTGACTTAGGTCTCTTTTTAGAACTGTTCCAAGTGTCGATAGGACCACTTCGTGAAACTCTTCGTGCGTTACGGTCTTCCCAGTCTCCTCTTTGATTGACGTGATAGGCTCAATGATCCTATCCCTTATCTCGGCTGGTACCCAGATAACTTCCAAAAAATCATCTATGTCCAGTCTATCAATGAACAAATTGAGCGTAACAACGTAATCGTTTTCAGTCTCCTGAACCACAATTCCACCGAGTCGCTTGCCATCAACTCTTACGCTGCCACGATGCTTGTACCAGGCGTTCGCAACCCCAAGTTCTCTCACAATCTGCATTAATATGTGGCCCATTTTCTGATAGATTTCGTCTGCATCTTCGAAATTACACTTGTCGAGCACCAAATGCACAAGCTTGCAGCAGGGATCAGCGAACACCAAATCGTGCTCACCTACTGATATGATGTGTTTCAAATTTGTCTCGTGCAGGATTTCTTGAATAGCAGGAACATAATTGCTCAGCGTGACAACAGTCTCAGCGCCAGAATCGCGCAGAACATGTAGGATTTCACCAGCTTTGTAAAGAGTATTTATTGGCACGGCTATTGCACCGAGTTTCTGTATTGCAAAAAACGCATACACAAATTCGGGGATATTAGGTAACATAATCCCAACTTTTGCACCTTGCGTTATCCCAAGTGACTTGAGCCCATTCGCCAGTCGATTTGATTCCTTATCGAGTTTCCTGTAAGTTATCTCCTTTTCGTCAAAAATCAACGCAACTCGCTTTCCAAATCTCTTGATCGTGTTTTCAAGAATACTCTGGAGGATCCCTTCAGACACTTTCGTATGGCTCCTTTTCAATTACTCTTTCGTCCCGGTAACTCGGGTGCAACTCCTTTTTTGACACTTTACCGGTTAAACTTTTTGGCAATCTCTCTCGAAACTCGATCGACTTGGGGACTTTGAACGGTGCAAGTCGTTCTCGACAGAAGCCTAGCAATTCTTTTTCGGTAACATCGTTGCCGACTACAAATGCTTTGATCAGTTCGCGTTCGTCTTTCTGGATCCCAATGACCGCAGCTTCCTCGACCTTGGGGTGTTCGCTCAGAGTCTCCTCTATTTCCCTTGGTGAAATGTTCTCGCCACCAAGGATGATGATGTCCTTCTTTCTTTCGGTGATATAGAAATAACCTTCCTCATCCTTGTATCCCAGGTCGCCCGTATAGAAGAAGCCTCCTTTAATTGCATTCTGGGTCTCCTCTTCCAGATTGTGATAACCTTTTGTCACAGTTGGACTCTTTATTATGATCTCACCGATTTCACCAGGTGGTAACTGATTGCCCTTCTCGTCGATAACTCTCATCTCCACCTGAGAAAGCGGCGTACCAACTGATCCCGGTTTCGGTTTTTGCCCCGGATTGAGTGCGACTGCCGAAGCAGTTTCAGTAAGCCCATAGCCTTCGATCAACTTCGTGCCGAGTGTGGTTTCAAACTGCCTTATTAGTTGCTTTGGAAACGGTGCACCTCCTGAAACACAATACCGCAGTGTTCTCGGCAATTGCACTTTCACAAGCTCACAGAATTTCAAAAGATGCACAAACATAGTAGGTATGGCGAGTAAAATGGTTGCCTTGATCCGCTTTATCGCGTTATAAAGATTTTTTGGAGTGTAACGGGACATAAGGATCACAGTGGCACCTCGTTCGACACCTGTTATGAGAACATTTGTTAGTCCAAATACATGGAAAAAGGGCAAAACACCAACGATAACATCGGTTTCGTTCACGTCTATGCGTGCCTTTGTAAGACTTGACCCGCTCACAAAGTTTTGATGAGTGAGTAATACTCCCTTAGGGCGAGCGGTTGTACCAGAGGTGTAAAGTATACATGCGGTATCGTCAGAATTGCTCCGGTGCGAACGAAACTTCTCACTGGACCTTGACACCAATTCCTTATAAGGGATGGTATCTATCAAACTAGCACCACCTCTGCCTGCACGTGGCTTTATCGCCACATTCATGTTTTCTTCTCTTGCCTTATCAAGATCTATCTTCACATCCGCACCAGCAAGGATACCCTTGCGGGTGATACTTTGTATTATGACCGTATCCTCAACCCCAGTAGTCATAAGAAACGGACTTACAATCCTCGATTCAGCAACTGCGCTCGGCAGCGCAAACAAGTCACCTACATCAGTCTCTGGTGCATCAATAACACGTAACTTTTTCATGGAATGTCACGCCTGTTCAAGGTATTCGTCTACCTCATCGTAGAATCTGCGGATGGTTTCACTGTCTGGTCGCGGCGTCAACAGACTCACCACTACGAAGAGTATTATGTTTAGAGCCAAAGCTGGTATTAGTGGATTTTCAAGATGAAATACGATTGGGGGATAAAAATAGCCCGCGACAAGATAAGCAGTGCCACCGATTATACCGCACAGTGCACCCTGTCTTGTGCTTCTTCGCCAAAGTATAGAACCGACAAGTAGGGTGGCCCATTGTGCAAACCCTGGCACCGCTATCTTTGTAAGGTAGAGTGCAAGCGCCATACGATAGTGAAGTGCGACGACAAGCGCAAGAAGGATTAATCCAATAACAGCAAGCTTGGTTACAAACACCATCTGCTCTGGCCGCATCTTCTTCCCTAGCCCCCCGTAAATTATGTCGCGCGAAACGAATATGGCAGATGTCATAACCTGCATAGCAGCGGTGGAGACAGCAGCGGCGATCACACCAATTAATACGAATCCTGCAAACCAGCCCGGCAAATACTGTGTTATGATGGTCTGCACGACGTTGTCTGCTTCAAGACCCAGCATGGGCGGGACGAGTGTCCCCTCCATGTGCGATATAGCAGGGGCGACAATCCCACCCCATAAAAACGGAATCGTGTAAAAACCCACCCCGCCAACGACAAGTGCAAGAAGAGGCACCCATTTGAATACTGATTTGTCCTGCGCAGTCAGAGTGGCCATAACCACATGCGGCCACGCAAACCCCATAAGTCCAACGATAAATGCCCCGCCTATAATGAAAGGCCGAAAATAGCCCTGGGGACCAGGTGCGACATATAATGCAGGAAAATTGGATTCGACAACATTCACCGCCTCTCGCAACCCCCCGGGAAAAACTCTATTTATCACCCACACCAGAGACCCGAGGAAAGCAACCGTGTAGATCGTACCAAGCAGAACATTCACCCACGCCGTTGTGCGCATGCCGCCAAGGAATACTATTATAATCAAAAGCACCGTGGTATAGACTATGCCAAAAATGGGGCTTATTCCGGTGAGTGCTTTGAAACCAAGTCCTACTCCAAGTGGCTGGATGCCGATGTAAGGTATGATAAACGCAAGCATGATCAAAGAAATGATAATCCGCAACGCGCGAGAATTGTAACGCTCAGCTACTATTTCAATTGGTGAAAGGAAATTGTTCAGCCGCGCCACTGCCCACAACCTTGGACCCAGGAACATATACAGGCAAGCAAAGCTGACTACGGCGCCCCAGATGAAATACACATAAAATACACCGTGTTGATACAGAAAGCCCGGATAGCCGTAAAAGGTCCACGCGCTTGAGATGGCAAACAATACAAAGAAAAACATGACCGTTACGCCAATCCCACGTGACGCAAGCATATAATCCTCGGGCGTCTTGGCCGAAACCTTGTAGCCAAATATCGAAAGAAGCAGGATCAGCAGACCGAAAATCGATATGATGATTACTGTGATCATCTGTAAGGCCAATATTTAAAGGCGTATATTAGGTGTGCAACAGCCAAGATGGTAAGAAGGCAAATCCCGGCAAAGAAGGGTAAAGGCAATATCCCAAACACCAGTATCTTCCGATCAAAGTAGCGAACAATGTATAACATACCAATGATGCCCAGAAGGAGCACAAGAAGATATGCCTTGCCCGGTTTATGCTTAATTATCTCACGCATGACTTTATTCGATCAAACAAACCTCAATCTTATTGTAATTGATTTCCCCATCGTATTCAAGCTTATTCAGGAACCCCCACTTCACTTTGGATCAGTTCTGCGCTGGCAGTGCCGAAGCACACTCCTCCTGGCCATCCACCAAATGAAAGAGAAAAAGTGTCATTGCGGGCGAACGAAGTGAGCGAAGCAATCTGGCACAAGCAGATCCGGAGTTCATCCTGCCTATCGACAGACTGGGTCTTTTTCAGCTGGCCCTATTTCGTTTTCTATTTTCGTGTTCATGGATCTGTGTGGGGCAGAGCCGATTGCGAACTACAAACTCCGAATTACGAAGGACGAGTTGGCGCGTAAGTCTTTGTGTCAAAAGCAGTAACGCATAGAGGGGAAGTTCTGTGCCTTGCCCAAAAGAATCAGAAAAAAAATGATAGTTGTTTCTATTTTACTCTTGACAAATTATGGTTATAATATTATAATAATACTAGAATAAGAATGCTTACAGGAATGGAGCTCTAATGAAAGACATAATTGAGCGGTTGAGGGAGAAAGGCGTGACGCTGACGCCTCAAAGACTGGCAGTAGTAGAATTCCTTACAAAGAACGCTTCTCACCCAACAGTGGACGACATTCACAAAGCAATCCAGAGAAAGTATCCCACCATGTCGATGGCGACAGTATATTCCACGCTGGAACTGCTGAAGGAACATGGAGAAATACAGGAGCTTTCCATAAGGAAAAGGGGCAAAGCTTGTTTCGATCCCAGTCCAAAGCTTCACCATCATCTGCTTTGCCAGAAGTGTGACAAGGTTGTGGACATTGAGTTTGAATGTCCGGATGATTGTCCAATTATCGAGGAGAAAGAGATAGGCGGATGCAGGGTCGAGGAAGTGCAAGCATATCTTTATGGATTGTGTCCCGATTGTTCAAAGATGGAGGATAATGTAAATGACAAGCCTTAAGGGAGAGACACAAGTACAAGCGACCAAGATACGGAGGAATATCGTCCATATTGACGAGGAAAAATGTGATGGATGTGGTCTGTTGCGTGCAGTTATACTTGGGATCAAGGGAAATAAGAAATGAGCCGCAAGAGCTCACAATCAGAAGGAGGGTCAAGATGAAGGAGAGAGTTGAAGCTGCCCTGAACAAGATCAGACCATCGTTACAAGCAGACGGTGGCAATGTGGAGTTGGTGGAGGTCACTTCTGATGGCGTGGTGAAGGTGAGGTTAACAGGAGCTTGTGGAGGATGTCCCATGAGTCAGATGACATTAAAGACGGGCATAGAAAGACTGTTGAAAGAAGAAGTGCCAGAGGTGGTAGAAGTCATTGCCGTATGAACATACCACGGAGTAAGACAAGTAACGGGAGCATTGACTATGAAGTCAGAGATCGTACCGGATGCAGAGCTAGATTGTGTCGGTCTCTACTGCCCGATGCCAATCGCTATGACGAAAGAAGAGATAGAGAAGATTGAGGTGGGTCAAATACTCAAAGTGGAAGCTGACGACCCTGCAGCAGAAGAAGACATTAAACGATGGGCAAAGAGAACCGGGCACGAGATCTTGAAATCTGAGAAACATGGTACGATATTGACCTTCTTCATAAGAAGAATCAAATGAGGAGGAGCAGATGAACAAGATACTCTATGTGCAAAGCAGTGGCCTGGACACACCAGAACGGTTGTATGCGCCGTTCATGCTCGCGACGGCAGCGGCCGCTATGAACATAGATGCGGCCATCTATTTCTTGATAAAGGGCGTGACGGTCGTCAAAAAGGGTGAGGCAGAAAAGATCAAGATCGGCGACTTTCCGAACCTCAAGGAGGTCATGGAGCAGGCCACATCCGCGGGTGTGAAGTTGTATGTATGTGAACAGACCACACAGCTCCTTGGGATCTCGAGGGGTGATTTCATTCCCGAGGCAAAGATCGTTGGGGCCGCGACGCTGAACGACCTGGCGCTCGATGCCGGTGCCGTTCTCAACTTCTAGAGGTGGAATCTGTGAAGAGGATATTTTTGGACCACGCATCGGCGATGCCAGTTGATCCCAGGGTATCTGAGTTTGCTGAACGGTATCTTAGAGCTAACTTCGGAAATCCTTCATCCCTCCATTCAGTAGGATTAGAGGCAAAAACGGCTATCGAAGACGCAAGGAAGAAAATCGCAGAGCTAATAAACGCAGGGAATGAGAACTGTATTGTCTTTACCAGCGGCGCAACTGAATCAAACAACCTGGCTATCAAGGGAACAGCGCTCAGGAATATATCAAAAGGTAAGGAGATTGCGGCAAGCGCTATAGAACATATGTCAGTCCTCAATCCTATGAAAGAGCTTCAGAAAAACGGGTTCAAACTGACCATCATACCGGTTGACTCAACTGGTATCATCGACACAGAGGAACTTGGCCGCATTTTGACCAAAAATACCACCGTTACTTCCATAATGTATGCGAACAACGAAATAGGAACAATCGAACCTGTCAAGGAGATAAGTGAGGTAGTCCATGAGAAGGGGTTGTATCTGCATGTGGATGCAACAGCCGCGGCAGGCCGCATAGCCATAGATGTGCAGAGCGATGGGATAGACCTGTTAACACTGTCCTCCAACGATATGGGTGGGCCCCAAGGCGCTGGTGTCTTGTATATGAAACCCGGTGTAAGGCTCCAGCCAATCCTACCGGGAGGCGGACAGGAGCGGGGACTCAGGTCTGGGACAGAGAACTTATTCACCATTGCTGGAATGGGAGAAGCGGCAAGGATAGCAAAAGACCAAATGGACGAGGAAAGCAAGAGGCTCAAGGAGATAAGGGATGAACTGATCGACGAGATATTCAATATTGACGAATCTTATCTCACGGGTCATAATACTCAGAGGCTTCCCCACCATGCCAGTTTCCGGTTTAGCCGTATTGAAGGTGAGAGTATCGTGTTGAATATGGATACGATGTACAACATACAAGTTTCCACCGGTTCAGCCTGCTCTTCGAAAACCCTGGAACCATCACATGTTCTGCTGGCAATAGGTCTGAAGCACGAAGAAGCACATGGGTCAATGGTCCTGACCCTGGGGCCGTCAAATAAAGCTGAAGAAACACCAGTGATAGCAAAGGCTGTCAAAGAGACTGTTGAGAGGTTGAGAAAACTTTCACCACTGTGAAAAACGGGGGTAACCCACATGGCAAACGTAGGCTACAGTGAGAAAGTGATGGAACATTTCATGAGCCCAAAAAATGTGGGTACCCTAGAAAATCCTGACGGCTACGGGAAAGTGGGCAATCCTGTGTGCGGGGACCTGATGGAGATGTTCATCAGAGTAGAGGACGATATTATCACCGACATAAAGTTCAGAACGTTCGGCTGCGGTTCAGCTATCGCAACGAGCAGCATGGTTACAGAAATGGCAAAAGGGATGCATGTCGATAAGGCTTTGAAAATAACACGTAACGATGTGGCTTGCGAGCTCGATGGTCTCCCTCCGCAGAAGATGCATTGTTCCAACCTGGCCGCCGACGCTCTTCACGAGGCAATCAGGGATTATCAGCGAAAGAAAGCAGGCCCGAAATGACTGAGCGATTGCAGGTCTACAAGTGCAATGTCTGTGGCAATATTGTGGAGGTGTTGCACACGGGGGTTGGAGAACTGGTCTGCTGTGGACAGCCAATGGAACTCCATCAAGAAAAGGCAGACGATGTCGGAGAGGAAAAGCACGTTCCAGTGGCCGAGACGACAGAAGGTGTCGTAAGGGTCAAAGTTGGCACTATTCCTCATCCAATGGAGGAAGAGCACTACATTGAGTGGATTGAACTGATAGCGGACGGGAAAGTCTATCGTCACTTTTTGAAGCTGGGATCTGCGGCCGAAGCAGTATTTGCAATACACACGGACAGCACTACGGCAAGGGAGTATCGCAGTGTCCACGGTTTGTGGAAGTCAACGAGTTGAAAGGAAGCTAGACCCAAAACAATCTCCTGGCCGCCTTCGCAGGAGAATCGCAGGCTCGCAACAGGTATAGCTACTTTCCCAGCCAGGCAAGAAAAGAAGGATACGAGCAGATAGCTGCCATATTTCAGGAGACGGCTGACAACGAGAAGGAGCACGCTAAGCGGGAATTCAAGTTTCTACAGGGGGGAGGTAGCGATATCTGCCTCATTCCCAGCAGGTGTGATTGGTGACACAAAAGCCAATCTCAAGGCGGCGGCTGCTGGTGAGAACTATGAATGGACCGAAATGTACCCTACATTCGCTAAGGTTGCCCGTGAAGAGGGGTTTATTTTCGTATCCATAGCGAAGGCTGAGGAAGCACACGAAACACGATACTTGACACTCCCTAAGAATATCCAGGGAAGCAGGGTGTTTAAGCGAGACGAGGTCGTGAAGTGGAAATGTCCAAATTCCGGCTACATCCACGAGGGATCCGAACCGCCCAGGGAATGTCCAGCTTGTGCTCACCCTCAATCCTATTTTGAGCTCTGGTGTGCAAATTACTGACTCGACATCCCCAGACGAAGACCATGAACATAGGCAGATTGTAGCAATTTGGGCTGGCCTTCAAGGTTAGCATAAGGTACTATCTGAGAACTATAAAAGGGTGGTGTGAAGAAGGGGCGTCTGTTCAAAGATACCTAGGAACTAAGGGAGAAAACAGAGACAGCGAAACATGAGAGTTCTCTGGATGAAGAAGGAACACCTGAGAGTGTTCCTCAAAGCCTCAAAACAATTCGGTGAGCTGTGGGGTCCAGTCCAAAAAGGTAAAGTACATGTTTACGACAAGATAGATGACTTCTCTGAGTTGATTCTCGAGCCCACAAAAACTGTTCTATCTATCAAGAAGCTTGTCCATCCTCCAGAATTCAACATGTTCAGATATGACGGAGAGAGTTACGAGGCCGAGCTTGAGAATATGCCCAGGAAGGTTGTATACGGCGTTCCCCCGTGTGACATCCACGGACTGCTCATCCTGGATGACTTGTTCACCAGATACTATCCAGACCCGTACTACATCAAGAGAAGAGAGCGGACTGCTATCCTGGGTGTTTCGTTCTGTACCCCCACCGAAGGGTGCCTGTGCAAGTCCATGGGCACAGATGTTGTAGAAGAAGGATTTGACCTGTTCTTCAGCGACCTTAAAGATTTCTACCTCGTCTGGGTGGGCTCAAGCCTGGGCGATGACATGGTTAGAGCCGAACCCGACCTGTTTAACGATAATATCACCCGCAAACACACGGATAAATTTATAGAATGCAAGACTGAACGCGACGAGAAATTCACCAGAGGCATCGACATGACAGTGATACCGGACCTCATGGAGTTGAGTTACGACATCCCGTTGTGGAATGAACTGGGGGAAAGGTGTCTTGAATGTGGTGCCTGCACAGTGGTCTGTCCAACCTGTAATTGCTACAACATTGTTGACGAACCCTCTATTTCTGGATCCAAAGGTGACAGGAGAAGGTACTGGGACTGCTGTATTTACACAGAGTACTCACTCGTTGCTGGGGGCCATAACTTCAGAAGAACGCGGGGGGAGAGGCTCAGGCTATGGTATAGTCATAAACTCAAGTCGTTTGGCTACTCTGAAAAGCCAGCCTGTGTTGGATGTGGCAGGTGTATTGATACCTGTCCTGTGGACATCAATGTGCTCGTGGTAGCCAGAGCTTTACTGGGTAAAAAGGAGCACAAAGGAAAATCATGAATCAGGAGTCTCGCCAGGAAAATCCTTTCACGCTGGAACCTGCGAGGATAGTGAGAAAGCATAACCTATCTCGTGACGTCAGGTTCTTTCAGATAAGGTTTGCGGACATGGAAAAGGCACTCTCAACGAAATACCTTCCCGGGCAATTTATGATGCTCTCCATTGCGGGAACTGGAGAGGCCCCCTTCTCCATATCTTCCACGCCTTCAAGGCCGGGTCTGCTCGAGTTTTGTATCAGAGAAGTAGGAGAAGTCACCAGGGCGCTATTTCGATTGAAAGAGAATTCCCTGGTAGGAATAAGAGGACCTTATGGAAACGGTTTTCCACTCGATGAGATCAAAGGACAGAACCTCATAATTGCTGTAGGAGGTCTTGGAGTTGCTCCGCTGCGCTCTCTTTTGCTCTATGCTTTAGACAACAGGGATGATTTCGGCGATGTGTATCTTCTCCACGGTGCCAGGACCCCGTCAGATATGCTCTTCAGAGACGAGTTTCTTGAGCTGAGAGAACGGGAAGACCTTCACTGTCTCCTGGCAGTTGATGATGACCCCACTGGTGATTGGCCCTGTCATGTTGCAAAGCTCACTCAACTCTTCAAGTATGTCAAGAATATTGATGTTGCCAATGCCTATGCAGCAGTGTGTGGACCTCCTGTAATGTACAAATCTGTGATCGAGAAACTCGTGCGCCTTGGTATTCAAAAGCCTCAGATTCTCATAACCCTCGAGCGCCGCATGAGATGTGGTATCGGTAAGTGCGGACACTGTGTTGTGGGTAATACCTATACCTGCATAGACGGTCCGGTCTTCACATACTGGGATGTGATAAATATGAGAGGATTGGTTTGAGATAGATGGAAAAGAAGAAAATAGGGATATACAGTTATACAGGCTGCTCAGGAGAACAGTTTGTCATCCTGGAATGCGGCGCCGAACTATTCGAGCTTTGTGATCGGGCGGAAATCAAATCATTCCCCATGGCCCAGAGCAATAACGAATATACCACACTGGATATAGCCTTCTTGGAAGGTTCAATCACAACTAAGAAGCAAAAAAAGGAATTAGCGCAGGTAAGATCACGTTCAAAGCTCCTGGTTGCCATGGGTACCTGCGCCTGCTTCGGGGGAATTCAGTCGATGAGACTGGGTGAGGGGGAATGGAAAAAGCGGTTCCAGAAGGTATACGGCGATGATGGCAAGTCGTTCAGGACTATGGAGCCCTTTGAATCAAAACCGTGCGACGCTTTTGTAAAGATAGACTACTACATTCCAGGTTGTCCTATGGACAAAAAACAATTCCTTCATAGCGTGGCCCGTATGCTCAACGGCAACTCCCCGTATCTTTACCAGTTTCCCGTCTGCGCGGAGTGCAAGTGGAAAGAAAACGACTGCCTTCTCCTCAGGGGCTTACCCTGTCTTGGGCCGCTCACCAGGGGAGGTTGCGGCGCTGCTTGCCCATCTTACAATCTCCCATGCGTCGGATGCTGGGGACCTGCAGAAGTACCGAATGTCCCTTCTCAATATGAATTGCTGGTAGAAAAGGGATATGGCCCTCAAGAGATTCAGCAAAAATTCAGGAAATTCGGCGGTGCTCCTATGGTGGAGCGTCTCAAGAAAATAATGGAACACATGGAATGAAACGCATATCCATCAAATCACTGGCAAGGGTAGAGGGTCACGGGGGGATTACCGTCAGGACAGAGGGCAAAAAAGTCAAGGATGTGAAAGTCCAAATCTACGAGGGTCCGAGGCTGATAGAAGAACTGGTAGTGGGTAAATCTCCCGAGGATGTTCTCAATGTCGTACCAAGAATCTGTGGCATATGCAGTCTTTCTCATAGGTACGCTGCTCTCAGAGGATTGGAAAGAGCCTTGAGTATTGAAGTGCCCCTCAGAACGAAACTCACAAGAGAGTTCATGCTTCTTGCGGAGATTATTCAAAGCCATTCATTGCATATTTTCTTTCTGTCTCTCCCTGATTTTCTTGGGCGTGCATCAGTTATGGATATGGTGGATAACTATGGTGAGGAGATCAAGTCTGCCCTTGCCATAAAGGGTTTCGGGTACTGGGTTATGGAGACCGTGAGCGCTCGAATGATTCACGGCGAGAATCCCATACTGGGGGGGTTCGGTGCTCATCCATCTAAAAAGGCTCTTATTGGAATAAAGAAGAAGGCGGAAAAGCTGATCTCAGATGCAGAAAGGGCCGTGGAGTTGTTTGCATCCTTCAAGTATCCTTCTTACGTGGAGCGTGATACAACTCTTATGGCGCTCAATCCCCCCGATGGAAAATACGGCTTTGTAGGTGATTCGCTTCTCATTTCCACAGGCGAAGAAAGAAGTGTGGAAGAATATAAGGAAGTGATTCAGGAACGGGTAGTTCCATACTCCTTTGCCAAGAGGTCAAGGCATAATGAGAAACCTTTCACTGTTGGGGCGATTGCAAGGATGAATCTTTTGGGCAAAAGATTGACAGGAGAGGCAGCAAAGCATTTCGAAAAGCTATACAGCAAGCGATGGATGAAAAACCCCTTTTTCAACAATTTAGCGCAGGCCATAGAGATTTTGCACTGTATCGAAGCCATCCCTGAACTGGTCGATAGGATAATGAAACTCGAAGAGCCAGTCGTGAAGAAACCATCCAAGAATAGCGGAACAGGAACTGGAGCCATAGAAGCGCCCAGAGGCACGCTATACCATTCCTATTCCATAAATGGTGGATCGATAACCAGTTGTGACATAGTCACTCCAACTGGCCAAAATCTGGACGATATTGAGGAATATTTGAAAACAGCAACTGAGAATCTGTTGTCCAAAGGAACGGAGGATGATCTGGAACTCAAGTTGGAGATGGTTGTAAGGGCTTTTGATCCCTGCATCAGCTGTTCTGCACATCTAGTAAGCGTGATATGACGAATATCGAGAAGAGACTAAGAGAGTTGATTCACTCCAGGGCGGTTGTGGTCATAGGTCTGGGAAATCCTGACCGAGCTGATGACGGGGTAGGTATTGAGGTTGCCCGACAGCTAAGGGGGTTAGCCCCAGAGAGAATCTTTTCAGAAACAGAGGGCCTCGAAGCGATTGTTCTACGCATTCTAGACAGAAAAGACGCTGAGGTAGGCATCTTTGTTGACGCAGTAGATTTCGGAGGGAGGCCAGGTGAGGTTCGGATCTTTTCTGATGCGAGCTTCCCTCCTTGCACCATTTCAACACATAAGGTACCCCTCGGGTTGCTCTCAGCCCTTCTTAGAAAGGAAGGGAAGGCAAGCTATCTCCTGGGAATTCAACCAGGTACTCTAGATTTCGATTCTGAGATTTCGGATGAAGTACATCGAAGTCTAGGGAAAATAGTAGCGATTCTCAGTCCATTCTTTGACCCACCGAGGGAAGTATGTAGTCAGCCTCAGGCGGCGGCGAAAGAATAGCCAGGAAACGAAAATCAATAAATGAGGAGGAGATATTATGAGTAAGGTATTTGGCGGTAAAGAGGACAAGAAGCAGATGATAAAGGATTTGATTAAGGAGTTACATGCGGGAGCAAAACCCGGTGATGTAAAAGAGAAATTTAAAGAGATTTTGAAAGAGGTGGGTCCAACGGATATAGCCCAGATAGAAGAAGAGCTAGTAAAAGAGGGTATGCCAAGCGAAGAAATTCATAGACTCTGCGATGTGCACCTTGCTGTCTTCAAGGAGTCTCTGGAAAAAGAGAAGACTCTAGCACCGCCTGGCCATCCAGTTCATACTCTTATGGAAGAACACAAAATCATACTACGGTTCGCCGATGAACTGAAAAGTGTCACGCAGGAGATTAACCGAGCGGAGAATTTTGACTCGGCAGGTGAGGGAATAAGACAATTAGAAGGAGTTTCAAAGCACCTCGACGATGCGGAAAGTCACTATGTGCGAGAGGAGAATGTCCTGTTTCCCTATCTTGAAAAACACGGAATTACCCAGCCACCTTCAATTATGTGGTCAGAGCATAACGAGATAAGAGAGAAGAAGAAAAAGGTCCATGAACTCGTAAACATCCATAAGAGTAATAACTTTCAGGATTTTGTTGGGAAACTCACTGACGTGGCAACATCTTTGGGTGATATGCTCCAAAGCCACTTTTACAAAGAGAATAACGTACTCTTCCCCACAGCATTAAAGGTAATCACGGAAGACGAGTGGATAGAGATTAAGAACCAGTTTGATGAAATCGGGTATTGCAGCTTCACACCAGAATGTACGACAGTTGCTGTTGAGAAAGAGAGAACAAGCGAACCCGATGCCGCGTCCAAAGGACAAATTGCATTTGAAACAGGAAGCTTTTCCAAGGAAGAGCTTGAAGTACTCCTCAACACTCTACCTGTAGATATCACCTTTGTTGATAGAGAAGATACAGTCCGATACTTCAGCCAATCGAAAGAACGAATCTTCCCGAGGACAAAGGCGGTCATTGGCCGTAAGGTTCAGCAGTGCCATCCTCAAGAAAGCATCCATGTTGTTAGCAAGATACTTGAGGACTTCAGAAATGGTCGTAGCGATGTAGCAGAGTTCTGGATTCAGCTAAAGGAACGACTCATCTACATCCGCTACTTTCCAGTCCGTGACAAGAACGGCGAGTATCTCGGCACTTTAGAAGTAACCCAGGACATTACAGATATAAAGAAAATAGAAGGAGAGAAAAGACTCCTATAAAGAGTTGCAGAAAGAAGAGCAGTACAGGCCCGACAGGTAGGCGTTAATTATTCAACTCATTCTGGACTGCAATTCGGAGCAATGCTACATAAACCTTTCGAATCTCTCCTTTTTTGCTTTGCACACCGGGCAAACCTCAGGAGGCTCTTCTCTTGCGCACAGATAGCCGCAGACCTTGCACCTCCATACAGGCAGAGGCAACGATGATACACTCTTGCGTGGGTGCTCAGACTTTGCCTTTTTCCTCTCCTTTGCTGGCCGCCGCCTTTCAGGTATCGACCCTGTCAGTTCCTTTTCACCTTTCTCCACGGCTTCCGACACATAAAGCGCGCAGTAGCACATGCCATGTTCGCTTAAGTCCGTATCCCTGTAATCACAGGGACATATGATATCCAGATCCTCTTCTTTGCGACCACAGGCAAGCCTGCACGGGCATCCCCAGTACCCATATCTTTTTTCATTAGTCAGGATTCCTCGAATCAGATCCTTGGCGAACTCAACATCAGGATTCAAGTGATATCCGCCTTCTTCTGCTTCCTTGTTCAGACGCTCATACAGTCGATCAACTTCCTCAGCGCTGATATCGGTGCTACTCATAGCCCACCGCCTTCTTGATCTTCTCTTCATTGAACCCCACTATGCACTTTTCGTTATTGACCACCACCGTGGGAAATGAGCATTTTGGATTCCATCGCTCGATCTCCTTCATGACCTCATCCTCTTCTTTGTCCTCTAGAAGATCTACATCCACATAGCTATACTCTATGCCCATCTTGTCGAGTAGCCGTTTGGTCTTCCTGCACCACCCACACGTACTCAGAGCGTAAAGAACGACTTTGCCCATCTTATTGCCCTTGGCATGTGTCATCCGCATGTCTTATTCCTCCTTGTACATGTTTATGAAGGCGAATTTCTCAAACGGCAACCGCTCCGGCCTCTTCCCTTCAGCTTCAACCTGCTTTTCTGACAGCACATCACGAATTTCATCTGAGCGCTTACCTACTATGAGAAGAGCAATAAGCCTCATGTCTTCCGGGATCCGCAGAATCTCCTTAGCCTTCTTTTGACTGTACCCTGCAATTGGATGGGCGACAAGACCAAGTTCTGTGGCTCTTAATATGACGAAGGCCGTCGCCATGCCTGTGTCAAAAAGGTAATAATGCCTATCCTTTATGTTGCAGTCAAGATCTTCTCTGCTGAACACAGCGATGATCATGGACCCATAATGCGCCCATTCATTCCCCTTTGATAAGGCCTCTCGCATCTTTTTCAACATCTCTTTGTCATAAACAAAAATGAGCCGCCACGGCTGGTTGTTGAAGCATGACGCGGACAGGCTGGCACACTCAGCCAGGTCTCTCACAAGTTCCTCAGTTATTTTCGTCTCTTCAAGAGATCGATATGCTCTTCTTTTGCTTATTGCCTCTTTCACGTCCATGGTCACCACCTTCTTTTTGGTTTACCTTACATCACGTCCTGTTCATGCTCTTCAGGAAGTCGACTATTTCATGTATGTCGGGCAGGACCCTTATCTCATAGACCTTGAAGAATACAACTTTCTGGGTCTCGTCAATTATTATGTTCGCTCTCTCAGAAAAGCCCTCTTTTTCTCTGAATATGCTGTATAGTCCTGCGACCTCCCCGTGCGGCCAGAAATCACAGAGAAGACGCGTGTTCTTTATGCCAAGGGTTTCGGCCCATGCTCGCAAAAAAACGGGCTGCGACCGATCCCGTCTTCTTAATACCTTCACCCGCCCTGCCTCCCACCAGAAATGTGAATACATCATTTGCCAGGCAGGGACCTCCCCGGTTACAGCCTGTTAACTATCACCTTCAGTTTTTCCCTTACCTCCCTCGCCACCTCGCGCAGCTTCTGGTTGTCAACAGCTTGCATGGATGCGACAGGATCCACTGCCGATACTTCCACAGCTCCCTCACCCCTCTCTTGCACGATAACATTGCAGGGCAGCATCAGACCTATCTTGTCCTCTAGTTGCAGAGCCTTGTAGGCAAAGGGAGGATTACATGCTCCCAGAATGATGTACTTCCTAAAATCCGCGTTCAGCTTTTTCTTGAGCGTTTCTTTCACGTCTATTTGGGTCAGAATGCCGAACCCTTCTTTCTTCAGCTCCTCGGTCACCCGGGCAACAACTTCCTCAAAAGAGAGGTTCAGCTTCTTACTGAAGTGGTAACTCATGGAGGCCTCCTTCTTATCGGATTTGCTGCTTGGGTGGCTAGACGAATAGTGACCACCGCATACCTCTCAGTATACTGATTTCTCCAATTGTAGCAACGGGAAAGGCCGAATATTTCTGGACTAGGTGCCAATCTAAGGTTACCGGTGTCCACGGCGAGCTCACTCTGCCACATGACGCTACGATGTAAGGCCCGAACCGAATTTGCTGGGAAGAATGGACGCACAGAATCAGCAGGTCGAATCGCCGCTTCTGAGCCGTTCTCATGCGAATTCTAATCCTGCGGCGAGAACTGGCCCTTTCCGGCCCCGCAGACCGGACAGACCCAATCGTCCGGGAGATCTTCAAACGCTGTGCCCGCAGCCACTCCGTGTTCAGGGTCTCCCTGAGCCGGGTCGTAAACATAGCCACACACATCACAGACAAACTTCTTCATACCTGTACCCGCTCCTTCAGGTTTCTCTTCCTTTTCCTCAACCCCGCCTCTGTATGTGGGTGCATTCTTAGGAGCCTTGCCCTTCTTTATTTGGTGATAGTCGGCATAGGTGAGTGGAGTACCCCCTTGCAGTACTCGAGCGCTCACCACTTCCCCTAGGAATATCGTGTGCGAGCCTGCATCAAGCTGACCAATCATCCTCGCTTCTATCATAGAAAGCGCATTGTCCATGACACAGGGACACCCTGTGGTCCCCTTTTCGTATCCAACCTGGGAGAGCTTGTCAACATCCCTGCCTGATCTGAAACCAAAGAGTCCGATGAATTCCATTGGTGTTGACACGTCGAGCACGGAAATGCTGAAGACACCACTATTTGAAATGTATTCGTGCGTGAGGTTGTTTTTGGAGATGCTGACTGCTAGTCGTGGAGGCTCTGCAGTGACCTGAAACACAGCGTTGGCGATTTGACCATTCAGCTTTTCATCCGAGTGGGAGCAGACCACATAAAGGCCGTAGCTCAGGTCGAACAACGCCTTGAGATCTATTTCACTATTCACTGCCAGCCAATCTCCTGAGCTTCTCTGCGACTTGTAGTCCGAACGAATAGCAGTCTGCGAGGGCGTGGCCATCAGGCACATATTTCACTTTGAGACCATCACCTATCAGTTCCACTTTCATTGCAGTGAGGATCTCCTTCACCTGTGCAACAGCTTCTCCACTCCAGCCGTATGAACCGAAGGCAGACCCTATCATGTTCTTCGGCTTCAAACCCCTTAAGTATGCCAGCAGGTCTGCAACTGTCGGGAACATGTTGTTGTTTATGGTTGGCGATCCCACAAGGAGCGCCCCGGCATCCAGTATCTCGGTGGCAATGTCACTCCGGTGACATTGCCTCAGGGGCATCAGCTTGGTAACTGCTCCCCCTGCTGAGAGACCTTCACCAATTGCCCTTGCCATCATGGCTGTACTCTGCCACATCGTATCATAGGCCACTACAGCCTTATTCTTCCGCTTCTGGGCCGCCCACACCGAGTAGAGTTCAACTATTCCATCAACGTCTTTCCTCCAGATCGGTCCATGGTCGGGCGCTATTGTATTTATGGTGATGCCAAGGCCACCTACTCTTTCAAGAAGCTTGCTTATGAGCGGAGAAAATGGAAGAAGGATGTTCGCATAGTACTTGGCTGCCTCGTAGTCAAGAACTGTCTGGTCAATCTCATCAGAGAATCTCTGGCTGGAGGCCAGATGCATACCAAAACCATCCTGGGAGAAAAGAAGGTTGTCCTCTGCTAGATACGTGAACATACTGTCAGGCCAATGCACCATACGAGTTTCCACAAAGGACAGGTTCAGGTTCCCCAGACTGAGACTGTCGCCGTCTTTCAGAGCAAGAATTTCTCTCTCCATCTGGAAATGCTCGGACAGAGCCTTCACCCCCATTGGCGATGCGAAAACCTTCTCAGGTTTGACCGTCTCTATCACTGGGGGCAGACACCCGGAATGGTCCATCTCTGAATGGTTGGAGATGATGTAGTCAATCTTACCAGGGTCAATGACCGAGGAGATGCGCGACATCAACTCACTATGGAAAGGAGCCTTCACCGTGTCTATGAGCGTGATCTTGTCTGCGAGAATCAGGTAGGCATTATAGGTTGTGCCCCGGCTGGTCAGATAGCCGTGGAAGTCCCGGACAGCCCAGTCAATCGCACCAACCCAATAGACGTGCTCGCTAATCTTCAGAGCCTTGAAAGACTCATCCATAGAGGACTCTTCACTTCTGTTCTTTCAGAGAAGACAAGTACTTGCTCAGGTCGGTGACGTGCTTCATCTCTTCCTTGATGACACCGTCAATCCTGGGCTTACCAAGTTTCTCTGGAACCATATCTTTCATTCCCAAATAGAAGACGATTGAATCCTTCTCCATCCCGATGGCCTTGCGCAGAATGTGCTCCATCGATTCTTCCCCTGTCAGATCCCTGGACGGATCCGATTTAACATCAAAGACCTGTCCATCAGCCATTGCCCGTAGATACAGGGCTGCTTCGTCGTGCGGATCAAAGACAGTCGTACCGCTTTCCTGCTTCGACAGTTCCTCTCTCATAGAGGCGAAGACCCTTTCGTGCTCAACTTCCATGCTAGCGAGGTCGAGGAGCAATTGGTGAGCATGTGTATTCTCTCGTCCTTCCGCTGCTTTCCTGTAGAATTTGGCACCATTCCTTTCAATCTGCTCAGCCATCTCGAAAATCTCGTCAGCGTTAAAGTCCAAACTCATTTTTCTCCCCCCTTGCCTGTTGCCGGCGGCGTGAATACGCGCTGTGCCAGCTCACGGTCAGTCATTAGCAGTCCATCCCCGCTTTTGCCAACGAGCTTCACCTTTTCAAGAACATCGTTCGCGGAGGATTCCTCTTCCACCTGCTCGGACACGAACCACTGGAGGAAGCTGTTCGTAGCGTGGTCCTTTTCCGCAATGGCAAGATTGACCAGGTCGTTGATGAGACCGGTAACCTTCTGCTCATGCTTATATACATGGTCAAAAACGGCCACAGGAGAGTCCCAATCCGTGGGTGGACCGTCTATTTTCTCTAGAATTACTCTCCCGCCCCGCTCGTTGATGAAATCATAGAACTTCATGGCATGCGTCAATTCTTCCTGTGTCTGCACCCGCATCCAGTTGGCAAAGCCCGGCAGATTTCTCGCTTCGAAGTAAGCGGACATAGAGAGGTAGAGATATGAAGAATACAGCTCTGCGTTGAGCTGCTTACTCAAAGCCTCCTGTATCTTTTTCGCGAGCATGTTTCTAACTCCTCCACAGTCCATGCAGATTGCAGTATTCCCGGGCAGTCACCTTGTCTGCCTTGATGTTGAAAACTGCTTCAGGGGCGTCGCCCGGCTTCAGGAAGTGCCGATACGCATCTCCATCAGCGATCACTTCTATCCACTCGATATAGTGCTTATCCTCCATTGGATGAGGTACGCTGCCCACCTTCACCTTGAACCCACCATCAACCTTCTCCACCACAGGAACATGCTTTTCCTTCGCAGCATCAACTGCGTTCTCTTCATAAAGCTTCATTGGCTGGTTGCAGCAAACTAGCTCACCCACACCTTCGTGCAAGACTTCCACGATGTTCCCGCAGATCTCACACTTGTAGATTTCCAGCCTCTTTGCCATCTTTCACTCCTTTTCTTTGAGGTTAATACAATCAACCTCACTCAGTGAAACTCATTATCGTCTGGGTTCACATTCATTACAACCCAAATCTTTCTCGCGCCTCCTGGTCCGCGTTTCATTCTTGGTACTCTGCAAGTTGTCCTTCGTACATTGCCTTCAGGGTCCCACGTGAAACAACGGCCATTCGACATCGTAATCCTCAAACCTCTCGGCATTCTCTCTTTCGACTTCAAGAAGCTTGTAGTGCCCCATCTCCATAGTCGCAATATAGAGAATAGACTTCTTAAGCTGATCATTGCCTGACAGTCTCTCCGCCAATCCGGTGTAGAACTCGTGCGCAGCCTTTTCTGCCTGCATGGCACTCCAGAAGACTTCACTAATGGCCACACTTTCGTCAGGGATTTTCAACTCAGGCAACGGTACTGGACTCTTTTTGGGTAGAACGAGCTTCTTTCCTGGAAACTTGTCCCTGAACGTGTTCTCAAAGAAGGTCCTGTGTTTCTCTTCTTCTTTGGATAAGAATTCCAACCTGTCCTTCAGAAGGAAGTTCTTCACTCTGCTGGCAAGCTTGGCATAGAAGTCCTTGCTTTCGATCTCACTTCTCATGGCAGTGAGAAGCAGTTCTTCCTCACTGAATCTGCTTAGGTCCATATCTTATCGGCTCCTCTTCGGTTACCAGTTCTCACACAGCAGTTCAAAGTACGCTCGAGGATGCGCACAGGCAGGACACTCCTCAGGCGGCTCCGTCCCTTCGTGAATATATCCACAGTTCAAGCACCGCCACACGACCGACTGGTCCTTCTTGAACACCTTGTTTGCCTTTACATTCGCAAGAAGTCCAAGATACCTTTTTTCATGCTGCTTTTCGGCTACAGCAATCGATCGAAAGATCTTCGCGATATCCGCGAGGCCTTCTTGCTCAGCGATTTTCGCAAACCCCGGATACATGTCAGTCCACTCATAGTTTTCACCACCGGCGGCAGCTTCAAGGTTTTCTGCTGTCGTTCCAATGACCCCGGCAGGAAACGCAGCCCCGATCTCAACCATCCCTCCCTCAAGCAGCTTGAAAAGCCTCTCCGCATGCTCCTTCTCCTGACTGGCCGTTTCTTCAAAGATGGCTCTGATCTGCTCAAACCCGTCCTTCTTCGCCTTGCTGGCAAAGTAGGTGTAACGGTTTCTCGCCTGTGATTCTCCGGCAAACGCCGTGAGAATGTTCTTTTCAGTCTTCGATCCTTTCAGTTCCACTGCTCTCCTCCTTTCCTGACTCTAATGGCTTCTTCCTCTGAGAGGATCCTCTCCTCTTCCTACATTCTGGACATATGCCAATGTATTCCAGTCGGTACGCGACAATCTCGTAGTCGCTCATCCCTTGGATCGTACTCTCAACTGGAGGCAACTCGTTGACCGACACATCCTCGACACGGCCACAGGAGACCCAGCGCACATGATAGTGATTTTCAGTTGTCCCGTCAAACCGTTTTTCAATGCCCGCCAGTTCCAGTTTCTGTATCAGGCCCGCCTTGGATAGTACGTCCAGATTACGGTAGATAGTCCCCAGGCTTATCCGGGGAATTCGCTCACGGACAGACCTGTAGACCTGAGCAGCGGTCGGGTGGCAGGCACTCCTCTGAAGCTCAGCCAGAATCACCCTGCGCTGGCGCGTCATCCGTAAGCCCTTGTCGTACTTGTGGTTAATCCTTCTCACCTCCTTCCTGCGAATAGTAATTATTACTGGTAACCAGCAATATACTTGAGAACTCTTCTCTGTCAACCCTTTTTCTCAGGAAAATGTGCTCAAAACATGGAAAGACTCACAGAGTCTCAAGGTATTCCAGCAGATGTTCTATCTCCTGCTCAGAGAGGGTGGATTTGAATGAGGGCATGTCCTCGAACGGGTCGATAAGCTGTTTTCTGACGTTTACTGGAGTAGTGGATCTCTCAGTGACGTATGGGACCGGGGTCAGACCTCATATTTTGCGTTTTCACTCATCTGGACAATGGCTTCCTGTTTTCATGATCTCCCGGTTTCGGCACTGCATCATTTCAGGTTTGACCCCAAATCCTACCTCGTAGCTGCAGATTAACACACATTATCACGTGGACCAGATGTTAGATGCAAGATATGAGACATACGACAGCTATCAGCTGTTACGTTCCAAATCCGTTTCAAGGTGTTATTTTCTATCTTCTATTTTCGGCTTTTGGAATCTTGTGTGATCTCTGGTTTCAATAGTTGGACCAATTTCGTAATTCGTGTTATGTGTGTGCAATTTCGTAATTTCGCCGGGGACTGGCAGGGGGATGGGAATTTCGTATTTTCGGGTAGGCGTGCGGTGTGGTGGCAGGGATTTTCGTCTTCATAGTCCTGTTGACACCAATAGCTGATGTGAGTAGGATTAGATGTGTCGAGCACTATCACATGAAAGGGGGTTCTCACATGACTAAGGAAATAACAGCTCAGGACCTCAATCCCGAGCGGTTCATCGATGAAAAGGTCAGAGACATCAAGGCCGCTGTTGGGAAAGGAATGGCCGTCAACGCGCTCTCAGGAGGCGTCGATTCATCCTCAGTTACGATGCTGGGACATCGTGCCCTGGGGAAGCGCCTTAAGACCGTCTTCATCGAAAATGGACTTATGCGCGAGGGAGAGCCCGAAAAGGTTGTCCGCATTTTTGAGAAACTGGGGGTACCGGTTGAGATAGTCGATGCACGACAGGAGTTCTTTACGGCCCTTAAAGGAATCACGGACCCGGAAGAGAAGCGCGAGGCTGTTACCCAGACCTTCTATAAGGATGTATTCGGACGCATCGTCAAGGAAAGCAAGGCAATGTTCCTTCTCCAGGGGACTATCCTGACCGACGTCGATGAGACTGTTGCAGGCGTCAAGCGGCAGCACAACGTCTTCGCCCAGCTCGGGATTGACCCCCAGGACGCCTTTGGCTACAACATAATCGAGCCACTCATTCAGCTTCGTAAGGACGGCGTCAGGAAGGTCGGCAGCGCCCTGGGCCTTTCAGATGATGTGTCCCAGCGCATTCCGTTCCCGGGGCCGGCACTCGCGGCACGCGTGATCGGAGAAGTTACACCCGAGCGCATAGAAACTGTCCGAAAAGCAACCGCAATCGTGGAGGATTTGCTCAAGGGAACTGACGCGTTCCAGTACATGGCAATTCTTCACCAAGACCGGGTAACCGGGATGCGGGAGGGTAAGCGTGATTTTGGTCAGCAGATTGAGGTGCGCTGCTGGGATAGCGTCGATGCGCGGACTGCTACGCCAACCCATCTCTCATTTGAAACCCTTGAGAAACTCGCTCAGGAGATCATACGCGACGTGCCAGGTGTCGTCAGCGTCACATACAACATCGCGCCAAAGCCGCCTTCAACGATCGAAGCGGTCTGATTCCGTGCACTAACCAGAGTCAATTGCACCGGGGACCCCGTGGAACGGGGCAGACAGGTGTGCAAATTTGCCGGTTTGACGCCTCAATACATCCGTATGGTTTTTTCGCCAACGGATTTCTTGCGTCAGACTCTTGTCAGGACGTTATCATCCTTCCTTTATTGCCGCTTTGACTTTTTTCATCATTTCCGGATCGTTCAGTTGTTCATCGGTGTAACCGTGGGCTTCCTTGGCGTGTGTTGAAATATGTACCATCAGATCTTCCTCAGTCTCGGCATGTGCAACGTAGGGGCAGTCAACTCCCACATCTTTACAAGCGAAAGTCTTTGCCATATGTCTCACCTCCTTTCACCGCATTTCGTGCCAATAATATACGAATTCAAATAGTATTGTCAAGGCCCGGGGACAGCCCCCCAATTTTCAGTATAGATGAGTAGGGAGATCCCTATGCCGCTGTTTTGTCCTATATTTTCTATCTTCTATATTCCATTTTCGTGTTCATAGGTATTTGTTCGGCACAGTGCCTTCAGGCATCGGAAATGTCTGAATGTTGAAAATCCTTCGAGTATTCGGAGGGTTGAAAATCCCAGGCTGTGTCGAGGGGTCGTAGATCCTGAGAGAAGTGCATCGCCTTAGAAAGGGGTTGAGACCCGGTAGCGTCGAACGTGTTTTCTCAATCTTAAATCATAAATCGAAAATCTTAAATATGTAGGGCACCGCCCCCAGGTTTCATCCCTTACACAGAAAGGACCAGACGAAGGCCGTCGTCGAGCGCTTGCATCTGGCTCGCACGCAGTCTACCCACTCTCTCGGTGAGATACGACCGGTCAAGAGTAATCAACTGTGACACGTTGATGACCGAGTCCTTGGGAAGTCCGCTCTGACGCCGCGTCAAAGCAACGTTGCCGGGAGCGCGAGCCAGCCGCACATTGGAGGTAATGACTGCCACGATAACCGTCTGAATGCGACTCCTGCTGAACGCATCTGACTGCACTACAGCAACAGGTCGCCTGTAGCCTGGGCCAGAACCTCGCGGAGAAGCCAACGACGCCCACCAGATCTCTCCCTTTTGCACTACCACTCTTCCTCGGGAATGGAGGCGACCTGCAGGCGCTCGAGAAGCTGATCAAGTCTAGCCTTCTCATGGTCCGGGCCATAGACCTCATTCAGAGCTTCTGTCACGCCCTTGTCCTCGTGGTTTCCCAAAAACTCCCTGACCGCCCGCTGGAAGAGCTCGCTGCGCGAGATGCCAAACCTCTTAGCCAGTCGCTCAACAGCGTTGAAGAGTGGGTCTGGAATTGATATCGCGGTTTTCATACTTCTCAGTATAACGGAAGTTATACCTACGTCAAGGACATTTTTTTCGACAACCTTCTTGCCGGCATTCCGATACACAGGAATGACGTGCCTACCCAAGCTCATGCACAGACATACTGTCAAACTGGCAAGTCATGGATCCGGAGCCTGTCCTGAGGGAATCCGAAGGGAGTATTCGTAGCTCGTCAGAAGCCTGTCCTCCGTAACCTCGGTGAAGGAGGACGAAGGAGGCACCGAGCACAAATGCCCTTACGTCCATATGTGCGCATATGCGCACGTGCGCACATGTACACATGTGAACTTGTGCACATACGAACATGTGGCGATGAACATGCCAAGGAGGTTGACTTATGGGGTTTGGTGGGATAGAATCATTCATAGAAAGTAACCAGAGTATCGTCTTTGAGGGCAAAATGCGAAGCCAGTCGCGAAGTCCCACGGAGCCACGAAGGACGAAGTAGGGTAGCTACCTGAGCGTAGACTGGCGAAGCCCGACGCGAAGTCCCACGGAGCCCTGCAGGCAGAGTGGGGAGTCAGCGTAGACGTAGTCGGGTCAAAAAGTCAAGTCATGGATCCGGAGCCTGTCCTGAGGGAATCCGAAGGGAGCATTCGGAGGGTGAAATCCGGAGCCAGGTCGAGGGGGCGTAGATCCTGAGAGAAGTGCATCGCCTTAGAAAGGAGTTGAGACCCGGTAGCGTCGAACGTGTTTTCTCAATCTCAAATCATAAATCGAAAATCTTAAATGTATAGGGCACCGTCCCCAAGGATGTGGAATACCGTTGAGAGAATGAGAGGAGGCAAAGCATGAAAAAACTATCCGTCCTGCTTATGGCCTTTGCTCTGTTGTTCGCCCTCAGCGTGAATCACTTGGCTGAGGCGCAGACTGAAAAAGGAGCGGAAGATCCGCCTGATATGGGCCCAAGGGATTTGAGAAGAGATCGGTATTTTGAGATGGGAGCAAACCTGGGGTGGCCGGCTGTTATCAATGGTGTTGTGGGGTATTGGTTTGGTCCTGTCGGATTGCGCCTTTCAGGAATGTACTGGGACGGCGAGGACCAGGACGGAATTAACGCCGTCCAGTGTGATATTGGATACAAGTTATCAGATAATGTTAACACGCTCCACAGCGTTGCAGTCGCAGGTGGGACGAGTAGGGAGTCGCTTCGCGGGGAGTGGTCATATTTGGGGGCGGCTTACTGTCTGAATCATAGGTGGTTCTTCTTGGAAATAGGATTGGGAAAGATTGTAGGAATCAGAAGAGAAGTATATCCTATTGGTTCTTTTCAGGCTATTTTTCAAATAGGTTATATGCACCGTTTTCTTCCGAAATCAGAACAGAACTTATGAGAAGGATTGCGCAATCGGCTTCCAATGGGCTTTGCGAGAAACTAATCGTGGCGAAAATGCCGGAAGTGTCCCTGGTTTTTCGCAAGATACCAGAGCAACATTGGGGACGGTGCCTCTCGCCTTGGCTCGGGATCTACCACTTGACCTTTTGACGATTGGAGGGATAACGTCTGGCACCGCAACTGCCCCCCTAAAATGATTCTTTCACATTCGCCGACGGTTGTCAAATTCTTTCGCAACAGTGATCGAGTACAATGATTCGCGCCTGTCGCTAGTGTCTCCCCTTTACCTCTTGCCACCATGTCATTGCCTTCTCTTCTATTGCCCTGATGAATTCCGTTTTTGCCTCAGCGTAGTCGTTGACATCCTCCCATTCTTTCGAGGCTAGCTCCCGTTTGACCCGCTCATAAGCTTCGCGGGCCTCAGCATGCGATCGCAGGTAATCGCGAAAGGCAAGATGCCGCAGCCACCATTCGCTACCGATTTCAACAAGGTGAATTTGATGTGTACGAACTCCGTTCGAGTTGTTCTTGCGAAAATAGCGCCTGAAGGGTGTGTCTTTCTCGAAAGCACTGACGTACTCGTAACCTAGTTGGATGATCGCGTCGATGCAAACGGCATCTGCTTCGCTCAGTGGATGCACACCGACCATCACATCGATTACTGGCTTTCCAGCTAAGCCCGGCACAGCAGTACTTCCAATATGCTGGATCTCTGCCACATAGCTACCGATGGCAGCCAACAGCTTCTCCTTTTCTAACCTGAATTGCTCAGGCCACGCAGGATCGTAATCAACGATGGCTACTCTCATAGTAGAGGACCAGACTTCTTCTTATTTCTCGACTCCTTGCCTTGTCGCTTTTCTCAAAGGAATCTTTCCACATTCCCGTACGGTTGTCAAATTCTTTCGCAACAGTGATCGAGGCATCTGTTGGTGAGAAATTGGCACAAATCCGGCACAACTAATCTAAGATCTGTGACCTAAGATCGCAGATCTTGCATATGTGCGCATATGCGCACGTGCGCATGTGTACACATGTGAACTTGTGCATAGACGAACATGTGGCGATGAAGATACCGAGGAGGTTGACTTGTGGGGTTAGGTGGGATAGAATCATCCAAAGGAAGTAACCAGAGTATCGTCTTTGAGGGTAAAATGCGAAGCCAGTCGTAGCTACCTGAGCGTAGACTGGCGAAGCCCGACGGAGTCGAGGAACACGTAGTCGGGTCAGAATGTCATGCACCGTCCCCAGATCTCCTTCCTCAGACCTACCTGACTAGTATCATCTTGCGGGTGGCGGTGGCATCACCGGCTTGGAGTCTGCAGAAGTAAATGCCTGAAGGCAGTTGTTCCCCTGCCGAGTCTCTCCCATCCCACCTGACTGAGTGCGTTCCTGCCGCCTTTTTCTCATCAACAAGGACACCCACCACACGGCCAGAGGTGTCGTAGACCTTGAGAGAGACCTGAGTTGTGACCGCCACTTGGTACCGGATCGCCGTTCGAGATCGGAAGGGGTTCGGCACATTTTGGCGTAGTTCTAACCCCGAAGATCGCATCCTTGGCTTTGAACGTGTTTCATCAACTCCCACAGTTGGGTAGAGCGCACCGAATACTCGCCAGCTGTTATGGGTCTGCGCCGAGAAGCCCTCGTAGACAATGATGCATTGATCATCCGGGCCGTTTGTGATGGTCGGTATCCGCCGGTTGTGAGGTCGACTCACCAACACGATCCCAGACGGGTCAAGAACGGTCCCCGATGTATCCACTCTTGCGCCGTAGATACCCCACTTGTTACCGCCTCTGTGGTCACCCCATACCACTATGTAGTTACTTCCGTCAAACGCTGCAGATGTAAACCACACAGCACTGTCAGTTGTGCATATGGGGAAGCCCAAGGTGTCGAGCACCTCTCCAGACTGATTAACTCTGGCGCCCCGTATGTTGTCCTCCATGGGCCAAGGGGGTTCGTCCTCCCATATGACAAGATAGTTATTGCCATCAAACGCCGCCGAGGGCCATGTCTGGTCCCTTTCGGCGGTACAGATTGGCACCGCCGTAGTGTCAAGTACGACACCAGAAGTATCCACCCTGGCACCATAAATATCCAATCCGCTACCGCCACCGTCCTCGGACCACACTACAAAGTAGTGAGTGTCACTAAACACCACGAAAGGAGACCACTTGTCTCCGTTGCCGACAGAGATGGGTATCCCGGCTGGGTCCAGGACAGTGCCCGAAGTGCCGACTCTTGAACCATAGATATCATAACTGGAGATATTCCGGGAGTCTACCCACACAACCAAGTAGTTAGCTCCGCCGAAAGCTGCTGCAGGATACCTTTCTCTGTGCCCGCCCACAGAAATGGGTATACTGGCAGGGTCGAGTACAACTCCGGACTGATCCACCCGGGCACCGTAGACGTCACCACTGCTACCGTCGCGGAAGTCATACCACACGGCAAGGTAGTTCATACCATCGAAGGCTACTGAGCTGCCCTTCTGATCTCCAATCATGGTTGATATGGCTATCGCCGAGGAGTCGAGCACGACGCCTGACGGGCTCACTCTCATACCGAAAATATCTAGGTCGTCGCCGGTTCGGTAGTCTTCCCAAACTACGAAGTAGTTTGTGCCATCAAACGAAGCGGCCACCTGCATCTGATAGTTTGCTGCTGTCGAGAAGAGGATGCCCAAGGTGTCGAGCAGTATCCCAGACGTGTCTATCCTCGCACCACGAACGTTCCAGTCATTGTGCGTGCGGTTATCCCCCCATGCAATAAGACAGTGAACTCCGGAACAGACAACTGAGGGGCCTGTCTGGGAACCGGCAGCGCCAGATACGGTTGTCCCTAACGTATCTGCCACTATCCCTGATGTGTCGACCTTGGTTGCGAAGATGTCCGGAAGCCCTGGACGGCCATCCTGCCAAACGACAATGTAGTCTGTTCCATCAAAAGCAACACAAGGGGAGGATTGATCATCACTGGCAGAACAGATGGCTATCCCAAAGGAGTCGAGCACTATCCCAGCTGTGTCCAACCTGGCACCACGGATATCTCGGAGGCCTGATAGGCCGTCCTGCCAGACTACAAGATGCCTATTGATGCCATCAGAGGCGACGGAAGGATATCCCTGATTCCCACTCCCGGTCGATATGGCGATACCCATGGTATCGAGCACACTACCGGACGGCGCCACTCGGGCCCCATATATGTCGGAATCGGTTCCATTCCGCCAATCTTCCCACACCACAAGAGCGGCATCAGCGGCAAAGGCAATCGATGGACTCTGTTGGTCGTCGACTGCACTGGAGACTACCACGCCAGACGTATCGAGCACGTTCCCCGAGGTATCGACTCTTGTCCCGTATATGTCCATGTCCGTGCCGCTCCGGCCGTCTGTCCAGACTACCACGTAGTTTGCCCCATGAAAAGCCGCCGAAGGTCGTGTCTGGTGATCAGGTGCAGTTGAGACCGCCACTCCCGCGGTATCAAGTAGGATCCCCGATTGACCTATCCTCGCACCATAGATGTCACGTCCGTCCCCGTTGCGGCTATCTCCCCATACGACAAGATAGTTAGCGCCATCGGATGTCACGGACGGAGACGTCTGCCACCCTGGGGCAGTGGAAATGGGTATGCCAATTGAGTCAAGCAGGACGCCAGATGCATCAACTCTGGCTCCATATATGTCGGAGGGCCAAACCCGACTGTCCTGCCATACGACAAGGTAGTTTATGCCATTGAACCCAACAGAAGGGAACCACTGAAACTCAGGAGCCCCGACATAGAAGGGCACAGTGTCGATCATTAACTCTTCAAGCAAGACGGTAGATGGGTTCTCCCAGGGACCGAGAATTGGCCGTGCCCGACCCGAGAGCTCTCCCCCGCCAGTGACCTGAGACACGACCTCATCTGGGGAGAATGGAAGCGCTTTGGCCGCTGGTTCTCGAGAAAGAGGCCCCGGTGCGAGCAGTAAAGCGCAGACTATGATGGTTTGAGGAAACATACTGACCCTTGCCTCCGAACTCAGTCCCCCCGTCCAGCTATTTTAGGCCTAAGGGTGGGCACTATCAAGGAAAAAAGCAAGTGATGGCACGCGGTGGGTGTCCTTCGCCGCGAACATGGGGACAGGTCCTTCGACGATGCTCAGGATGTACATGGACTTTTGACTTTTGCGATCACTGGCGACAAACTCGCCGATACATGGAATCCTCTAGGGTAGGGTCAAGGGATGGCGCTTGAGACCTAGGCTAGGCCTATCTGTTTCTCCCCGTTTCCTCTGAGAGTGCCTCAATATCCCATCCATATCCTGTTTCCATCCCCTGTCACATCAAACGGTACGTGCCCCTTTCGGGAATACCGCTTTCCTGTTAGCTCCAGTCAAAGGAAACCTTCCACATTGGCGGATGGTTGTCAAATTCTTTCGCAACAGTGATCGAGGCGTCTATCGGTGATGATCCAGCCCAAATCCTGCACAAGGTTCAGAGGGTGTTACAGGGTGCTTGACATCGGCGTTGATTTTGGGTAGAGTTCAGTCACGGCAAGGAAGGGCAAGTTAGAATCTCAGACGGTATCTGTTTTTTGCAGACGGATTTTGTCAGAAATTCATGCACCGTCCCTAAGTCTCTTTTTAAATCATTAATCAAAAAGTATGGAGGTGTAAGATGAAGCAGAAGATTCTGTTTTTGAGTTGCTGTATTATTTCATTAATCCTAATTATCTATGGCTGCACAAATGGACCTGATAATGTTGCTATCTCATCAGATGGTGTGAAAATCAGTTTTGATATACAGGGAGAGGGTGAGCCGGCACTCGTTTTTGTTCATGGCTGGAGCAATAACAGGACTATCTGGGATGCACAGGTTTCTCATTTTTCAAAAACATATAAAGTAATAACTGTAGACCTACCCGGTTTTGGAGAATCCGGCAATAACCGTCAAACGTGGACTATAGCATCATTTGGTGAAGATGTAGCAACTGTTATTAATAAACTTGATCTTGATCAGGTTGTGCTTGTCGGTTTTTCTATGGGCGGACCTGTTGTTATTGAAACCGCAAAGAGCGTGCCCGATCATGTTGCCGGACTTGTGCTAGTGGATGAATTACATAATGTTGAAATGCAGTATCCTCCAGAAGTTATTAGTTATATGGATAGTGTTTATATGGATGTGGTAACAGCTCCGACAATGGAAAAAATGAAACCTTTCTTTAAAAGGAACACTGAGGCATCGTTTGAGCGAATTCTCTCCGTGCTGAATGGTGTCCCCAAAAAAGGTTGGAGAGAATCGCTGAATGACATGTTCCGATGGGCAAATGAAGATTGTATTGAGTCGCTTAAAAAGACACGGGCTCCTATTATTTCAATTAATTCGGATCAAACTCCGACAAATGTGGAAGCTTTCATGAAGTATGTTCCATCATTCAAGGTCAAGATCATCCCGGATGTAGGGCATCTTGTAATGTGGGATGCCC
>SOJN01000050.1 GCA_004376575.1 candidate division TA06 bacterium
GGCAGGCCCCGTGTATCTCACTTCGTGAGAAACGGGGCAGGCAGCACAAACCCCGCCTGGGAGATCGGGTAGTGGGATGGGCAGGATTCTGAAATTCTCGTTTTGATTTGAGGAGAAACATAGTCTGTCCTTCAAGTCCAAGCCTGAGTTCAGTGGGGCATATTTCCTGAGTGAACATTGCAACAAGGACGAAAGCACGCAGGTAAGTTCATTCTGTCTTTGAACTTAGATGCTGACTGTCAAGTGTACCAGGGGCTGGTGCAACTCTTTGTGGCTAGCGGATTGGATATATAAGTATAGATAATGACATATATCAAAGGACTGCAGTAGCTGTCCCGATTTGCCCCAGGAAATCGCAATTAGACCAAAAAAGCCCCGGTGAAAACTCTGTGTCTATTTGGAGCACACTGGGCAACTCCTTGTCTTGCAAGCGATTGGGGCCTGGCCGAATTGTGTTGCTTCCGGCATACTTCTTGCGATTTCTTACGATGCAGTCTGGTAAAACGAAAAACCCAGACTCAAGGCGATCCATTTGCGAGCAACGTCGAAGCGGAAGAGAGAAGATGGCTGCCTCACCTAAAATCAAAAAGATAACACTCGATCCATACGTCCTGGTCCTTTTCGTGGAGAGGGTTTTTGCTGAGCCTAAACGCAAGGGCGGGAAAAAGGACAAAAACAAGAATTCCAGAAAGAAGGAACAAGCAAGCTCCCCTAGTTTGAACTGAAGAAGCAGTGCGAGGCGTATCTGTGTTGTCCCCCTTTAGGAGAGCAGACCTGCAAGCTGTATAAGGGCGTTCTAGCGAGACGCCTCTCTTTTTTTTATCTCAATGAGAAGAACGCTTACGTCGGCAGGGGTGATGCCCTGTACTCTTGAAGCCTGCCCGACACTTGTGGGTTTCACTCTTGCCAGCTTCTGCTTTGCCTCATTTGAGAGGCCAAGAACCTTCTTATAGTCAATGCCTTCAGGGATCGGTTTGTTCTCCAGCTCAGACATCTTCGCAACCTGGGCGAGCTGTCTTTTTATGTATCCCCCGTATTTCGCCTCAATTTCAACCCGGCTGAGGATCTCAGGGTCGAGACCCTGAAGGAGACCATCAAGGTCCTGACAGCTGATCTCAGGCCTTTTCAGCAACTGGTAGGTCGACACGCCCCCCTCAACAGGAGATGAACCGCGCGAAGACAGGATAGGGTTTATCCGTTCAGAGCTAAGATATCGAGTTTCCAGGCTCTGGATGGCATCCAACACGGCCTGTCTCCTCTTCTCCACCGTCCGCATTACAACCTCATCAGCCAGGCCGAACTTGACGCCGTACTGAATCAACCTTTCGTCAGCGTTATCCTGTCGCAGAAGCAGTCTGTATTCAGCCCTTGAGGTGAACATTCTGTATGGCTCGTCAGTGCCTTTGGTGACTAAATCGTCAAGGAGAACCCCGATGTAGCTCTCGGACCTTTTTGGCACGAAACTCTGTTCATCCCTGATAAGGCAGACCGCATTGATGCCTGCAACAAGCCCCTGAGCAGCAGCCTCCTCATATCCGGAAGTCCCATTTATCTGCCCGGCGAGGAACAATCCTCTGACAGACTTTGTTTCAAGTGTTGGAAAGAGCTCAACTGGGTTCATGAAGTCATACTCAACAGCATAACCAGGTTTCAGGATCTTGACCCTCTCCAGCCCAGGAATCGTCCTGAGCATATCCAATTGCACATCTTGAGGCAGTGATGTGGAAACACCGTTCAGGTAACAGACTGAGGTATCCCTTCCATCAGGCTCTACAAAGACCTGATGGGCCGGCCTGTCTGCAAACCTGACCACCTTGTCCTCAATGGAAGGGCAGTATTTGGGGCCAATCCCTTTAATCACCTTCTGATAGAGCGGAGAACGGTCAAGGTTGCTCAGTATTATCTTGTGAGTCTTCTCATTGGTTCTCGTCAGGTAGCAATCTATCTGTTTGGGATTGAAGTCTTTTGTTCTGTGCGAGAAGTGCCCAGGGTTCATATCTCCAGGTTGGACCTGCATCTTTTCGAAATCAAGGGTGGAGGCTTCAACCCTTGCAGAGGTTCCTGTTTTCAGTCTACCCGGGCGCAAACCCAGGGAAGCAAGGGATTCGGAAAGGCCTTTTGAAGGCGGTTCGCCCAGCCGTCCCGAAGCAAGGTTTTCCATGCCTATGTGAATCAGGCCGTTCATAAATGTTCCCGCGGCAATGACCGCTGCCTCGCAGAGGTACTCAGCTCCGGAGGAGTCTGTCAAACCTATGAGTCGGCCCTTTCTGGCAATAATGTTGTCGATGGTCCCCCTCTCTAGCTGGAGATTCGGTTGAGCCTGGAGCACGTTTTTCATTTCTCTGCTGTACTGTGACCTGTCCGACTGAACGCGCAGAGACCAGACTGCCGGTCCCTTTCTCAGGTTGAGCATCCTGAACTGGATTCCGGTTTTGTCTGTGTTGAACCCAATCTCACCCCCGAGAGCATCTATCTCAAACACGAGGTGACTCTTTCCTAACCCGCCCACTGCGGGGTTGCAGGGCATGTGGGCGACCTTGTCAAGATCACTCGTCAAAAGGAGCACCCTTGCTCCCATGCGGGATGCCGCGAGGGCGGCTTCGCAGCCGGCATGGCCAGCACCCACAACGACAACATCATATTTCTCTGATGTGACTATCATAACAAGTTTTCCTCACGATGATTATATGCTGCCCAAACAGGGCTGTCAACTTTGCGAAAGGGCGAAGGTAGAATTACAAACTGCAAATTGCCAACTATTGCTTCGATTGGCAATTACGGTGACGTTGATTCAAGGGATGTTGATTCAAATTGCTCACTTAGCACTTGTCCTGAGTGAACGAGCTCATGAATCGAAGGACTACTAACTACAAATAGCCGCCCCCAGCTATGTGACAGATTTTGGGTTTTCTTCCGTAGTTTGCAGTTTCGCTGCGGCGGGTCTTGGCTGATACCTAGCCACTTGCATACAGCGTACAACCTACAGCGTACGGCTGTTTTCAGTATCCAGTTGACAAGTTCCAGTACTCTGCTAGAATGCGCCTGGGATTCAGGGAATAGCCTTTTTGCAGGGGGGGAGTTGTTGGCTAGGGAGCTCATCTTTGGACTGATTGGTGGCCTTGGCCTGTTTTTGTTCGGCATGAAGATCATGTCTGAGGCGCTGCGCAAGGTGGCGGGCGAGCGGCTCAGACGGATACTTCAGCTCCTCACGAGAACTCCGTTCATAGGAGTTCTGGTTGGAGCGGCGATTACCGCACTAATCCAGTCGAGTAGTGGAACGACCGTGATGACCGTCGGCTTCGTGAATGCCGGGCTCCTCACCCTGAGACAGGCGATAAGCGTTGTCATGGGAGCAAACATTGGAACCACTACCACGGCCTGGCTTGTCAGTTTTCTTGCCATATTCAAGATTTCAACCTATGCCTTGCCTGCAATAGGCGTGGGTTTTCTCTTGAGTCTGCTGGGGCGCACCAGGAACGCCAAGTCATGGGGACAGGTGATTTTGGGATTCGGGCTCTTGTTCCTTGGCCTTGGCGTAATGAAGGAGGCCTTTGCCCCGCTGGGGGCCAGCGAGGCAGTAAAACACGTGATGATGAAGTTTGCTCAGTATCCGATCCTGGGGGTGTTGGTTGGCTGTGTTGTGACAATGTTGCTGCAGAGCAGCAGTGCCACCATTGCGACCATCCAGGTTCTTGCCTTCAACGGTCTAATAAGTTTCGAATCGGCAATACCCCTGATACTCGGCGACAACATCGGCACGACCATTACCGCGGAGATTGCCTCTTTGGGGACGAATCTGACAGCAAGAAGGACAGCGAGAGCCCACACCATGTTCAATGTCATAGGTGTAGCCTATATGCTCATATTCGTTTACACCAACTTATATCCCAGGATGATACACGCTATTGTACCCGGCGCCATTACAAAGAACAACATCATGGTGCACATAGCGCTGGCGCACAGCGTATTCAACATATTCAACACATTCATAGTATTTCTTCCTGGTATTTCGATTCTCGAAAGGGTCGCGATAAAATTGACCCCTGGTAAGGAGCGTGGGCTGGTTCTGGCCCCAAATCTGCTGGAAAAGCACCTCCTTGATACTCCTCCGCTTGCAATTGATCAAGTTATGAAAGAGACGGTGAGGATGAGTGAAACAGCCAGAGACGCAATAGACAGGGCTGCTCAGGCCTTTTTTAGTGGCAACATGCGACTGAAATCAGATGTGACAGCAAATGAGGAAGCGCTTGATAGATTTCAGCACGATATCACACAGTATCTTGTTGAGCTGTCCCAGAAAAACCTCGGCAGAGTAGAATCTGAAAAACTTCCGGTATTACTCCACTCAGTTAATGACTTGGAAAGAGTGGGTGACCACGCGGAAAACCTTATGGAACTTGCAGAGAGAAAGAAGGAGCAGAGACTGCACATCTCACCTTCTGCCATAGCGGAGTTGAAGCGAATGGTAGCCAGAGTCGATGAGATGATGGTGTTCGTGGGGAGTGCACTGAGTAACTACGACTCCGAGGACGCGAAGAGGGCGCTCAAGTGTGAAGATGACCTGAACAGGATGCAGATAGAGTTTAGAGCAAGTCACATAGAAAGACTTAACAAGGGAATCTGCCTGCCTCTTTCCGGAATCCTTTTCCTCGACTTCGTGGACAATGTGGAGAAAGTTGGGGACCATCTGACAAACATTGCCCAATCGGTATTGTATGGGTTCAGATGGGATGGGGTACAGCCGCAATTGGGTTAGGTTTCACGGACATAAATAGTCAAAGGGCCCGTACCGTGTGGTACAGGCCCCTTGTCATTTCCGCGTTCATTTACCTGATTAGCGTGACCTTTCCCGTAAAGACTTCTCCGTCAGCAACCATTCTGTAGAAGTATATGCCGTTGTTCATATCTGGCGCGTCCCAGGTTAGAGTGTAAAGGCCGGTTGCCTTCTCTCCATCGACCAGTGTCGTTACCACGCTTCCCGTCACATCGTAGATTCTGAGAGTTACGTGAGTCGCAGCAGGAATCATGAAGCTTATACTTGTTCTGTCCGAGAACGGGTTGGGATAGCTCTCAAACAGGGCAAGTGCCTTCGGCTCGATAGGTCTATAGGAAGACACAGCCGGTCCCTGATCACCAGGCTCTGTCCCCATGTCGCGGATGCCTGCGCTCAGACCTCCAGGGGGACATTCTCCTGGAACCGTTGGACACCACGTCCTTGCGTCGCAGGTTGTTGGCGCATATCGGCAATCCGTGGGAGCGTTCGGCTTGTGGGTCACACCGCACCTGGAATACTCGGGGTCTGCGGGACACTTAGTCTTCTTGGGAGGACACTCAGTCTTCTTGGCCAGGCATTTAGTTACGACTTGTGACACACAGTCCCCTTTGCCGCACATTCAGTCATCTTCGGAGGGCAACGCGTCTCCTTCTGGGGGCACTCCGTGGCCTTCACCGGGCAGTAAGTCGTTTGTTCAGGGCACCAGGTTTTTGCCTCGCAAA
>SOJN01000051.1 GCA_004376575.1 candidate division TA06 bacterium
CCCGCCCATCTTGGCTTTGATGGAGTCATACCCACCCCAACTTCCCCTCCCTAGATGGGAGGGGATAGAGGGGAGGGTTATAAGCTTCCACAACGTCCGGGAGTAGCACCACTTGCGACTAGTCCTCCCCACCCATCATGGCTCAAACCTTGCACTTAGGCCAATCCCTCTCCTTTTATTCCTCCTCCTTTGAGAAAGGGGGAGGCTTGTCCTCCGAAGCCAAACAAGGCGAAGGAGGGATGGAGGTGGGGGTTCGGTATTGAACAAGTGGATTTCTGCCATCACCTTGCAGGTGAAAAGTCGAAGTTCGTTGGAGCTATTCAGCCAAGGCGGCACAGAATGCTCTAAGCCACTTCCGGGGTATCTACATTGCCCTTAGTCTGAGATCGGCCCCAAAAAGCTCTTGACAGCAAGGACAGAGTCTTTCATCCTTAATAGGCTGGATGGGTTTCGTGGTTTCCACACTGGGGGCGAGCAATGAACAGAGCAAGGTTAGCACTGGCAGCAGGCATCAGCACCGTTCTGGTGTTTCTGTCCCTCCCTGGTGTTTCCGTGGCCAAATGGGGAAAAGATTACAGAAAACAGACGTTTTCTATCAGGCTGATCTGGAAGACGTCGGGTGAGGAGAAACTGTTCACTGAGGACGAAGGATTTCCGCCTCGAAATGTCAAGGAAGAGCTGGAAAGGAATGATGCTCCTGAAGAAGAGAAGGAGTGGCTCCTAAATGCCCTGCGGATCATCGCGGTCATGAGAGAGAAAGTGCTCTATACCAATGAGGGTGAAGCAATAGAGTTGCCCAAAGATGGACGGCTGAAATGGCGTATTACAATCTCAAAAAACCTCAAATACTTCATGCTCTGCCCATTGAGATGGCACGCGGAAGCCAGACAGAGGACGAAAGATCTGGGAAGACTTAAACCATCTGATACCGGGTTCGACTTTTTTGGTGCTGAGTTGGTCGAGCGCGCCAAGCGAAGTTGGGAAGAATATCAGCGTGAGGAGAAGGAGAGTGCTTTTATTCTCATGGACTGGAAGGGGAAGGAACTCTGGAGGCTGTTCAGTATGCCCGGGCGCTCCTATATCTCGGACGATGCCAAGACTATAGTTGCCACTCATGATGGCTGGAGGTTCGGCGGTGTTTCATACTATGACTTCTACGATGACAAAAGAGAGAAGGTTCGGGCATGGTTTCCCTATGGCAACGATGGTACAGCCGATCTCTCGGCAGATGGACGCCACCTCGTAGTCAGTGGGGGTATGTTTACGGGAGGCGATTCCAGCACCTTGGCCCGGTACAATAGCAGAGGAAAAGAACTCTGGACACGCAAGGTCAAAGGGAAGCATACCAGAAATGTATGCGTTTCAAATGATGGATCGCTTACCAGCGCCCCAGTCCGTGATAGGAGCTATCTTCTTGACAGAAAGGGAAATGTGATAGGACACCTTGATATTCCCAGAGTTGCTTATCAGGCGTTCTCAACGGACGCAGAGTATATGCTGGTTTTGAACAGCAAGGGGCTTCACTTTGCCACGACCCGTCCACTCGACATTTTGTGGAGTTATCGACCGGATCATGATGTACACTATCTAGGGGCGGCTGCGATCTTGTCGAATAAGGAACTTATGGCTGGCACCGTAATCACCAGTTCACCCCCACATAAACTCGACTTGTGTATTTTTGGCAACGGCCGAATTTTAGACACGATACTGACCTTGGAAGGCAAGGACGCTTCCCTTTTGTCATCTCCGAATGGACGTTTCCTTGTTGTGAACAGCGGGACACTCTGCGCTGTCTATGATGTCCGATAGCTGCAGAAAAGAAGTGAAACGGAATAGGGAGAGGAGATAGGTATGATAGACACACACATAATCCACGAGCTGCCAGTACTGTATAGAGCAACAGGGACAGAAAATCTGCACTACCCTCTTTTTCCTCTGTTTCTCCTGCTCATCCTAGGGCTAGCGATTGAGCGCCTGGTTGCTTTCATCAGGATTTCACGTTCGATAAGGAGAGAATCGGCCGCCAAAGAAAAGAGTGAAAGCAAGATGTATCACTGGCGGCTGAGGCTCGAGAGCTTGCTAAGTAAGCATCTGCTCTGGTTCGTAGTCATCGCACTATTCTGCCTTCTCCGAATATGGCTAAGGCTGTTCTATGGGGTGTATGAGATAGGCTATGTCTACGGGCTTATGGGTGGTGAAGTGGATTTCTTATTACTCTCAATTGGTCTCAGGGAGGTCGGCGCTGATTTGGTATTCATTACTTTACAGTTCTTCGTGAGTATGCTTTGCTTCCTAGTCTTCCATTTGTGGAAAGGGCGACTGATTTCTCGTTATTGGCTGAGATCAATGGAGACATCTGGGATAGAACCTTGAGATTTGAATTTTGGACCTGAGGGCGGAGCCCGTCGAAGCTCAGCAGAGTTGAGCGAAGACAGGTCAAACCTCAGAAAGCAAGTTTTTACCAATACATCAGGCTTCAGAAGGATAAAAAACTCTAGCCGAACTATCTGAGTCGCAGACATCAGCCACAGGAGGAGGTCATTCATGCCCACAGACCTGTTTGAAAAGGCCCCCTTGGAGATTGAGGATCTCTTTCTTTTGGAAGCATTTCAGATTGGCTATTTGCCGGGCTGGATCCCAGAACGTGAGTTTGCAGAGGTGCTCTTTGCACATCCATCGATCGAAAGATTCCTGCGCAAAAAGTGCCCACAGGTTGAGACATTTGTTGATCGTCTGAAGCGTGAATTTAGGGCTAGCGTCGATTCACACGAGCTGAAGAATTTCGAGAAAAGAGTGCTCGCCGCAATCTCTGATCTGCTCGTTTACAATCTGTATCCCGAGATTTATGACTCTGCGGAGTTCCACGCATGGGATTTTGGCGAAGTGACCTCAATCGCCAGACTTGATGGTAAGGTCGTACTAGACTGTGGGGCTGGCACTGGACGAGTAGCTCTGGAGGCAGCCAAATCCGCCCATCGGGTGTTTGCCATAGAGCCTGTCGCAAGGCTCAGGGAGTTCATCCGCGAAAAGGCGGCGAGACTCGAACTCTCGAACCTATTCGTGGTTGACGGCTTCTTACATTCGATTCCCTTCCCGGATGGGTTTGCCGACGTACTCATCACGTCGCACGCCTTGGGTTGGCGACTTCAAGAGGAGCTAAAGGAATTCGAGCGAGTTGTAGGACAAGGTGGCTACATTATTCATTGCCCAGGTACGGCTGACAAACAAAGCGAAGACGATACGCACACTGTGCTTGTGTCTCCGGAATGGGGATATAGGTTGTCGAAGTACGAAGAATCAGATGGTTGGAAAAGGAAGTACTGGAAACGACTAGAGTGAGTTATGTGGGGGCGGGGTCAAACCTCAAAAGGTAAATCTTTGCTAGCGCATCAAGCTTTAAAAGTGCATGCGAGTCCCATCCCTTGTAGACTGCAGCTCAATTTCTACGCTTCGCGCTTCGCGGATGTCGTCACCAGCCATCCGCGCCCAGCCCAGCTGATATAGACTTGACAGATGGGCTGGCCACAAACTGGGCGACAATCTTGACCGCTTGGTTTTCCTTAAAGAAACCTACACCGGCCCGTTCAGACAACTTGAAACTGGCTGTGGCAGTGTGTGTCCCACCTAGAACGGAAGCATACCGGTATTCTACCTGCAGTTTGGGACATCCTTCTATGTTCCAAGGATTGTCAATATCTTGCCACAACCTGGCATTTACGCCAATATGAATGTTTTCGTCCCATTCTTGGTGGCCTACTTCCCTACGAACTTCACCAGTCTGTTTGTCCCGTAGTTCCAGTCGTCCAACCAGAGTTGTCCAGGTATAGCCGAGTCGTGGTCTCACCTCGAGTCCTGGTGCCACAACAAATGAGTAACTGAGCCCAATCCCTTTCGGAGAGTGACCGCCCCGTGTTATGACTTGGTCTGCAGTTGGCGTACTCAGATTCTTCCCAAAATAGGGGCTCAGCCAATTGACAGATACCCATCCATACCCCGAAATCCGATTCCACTGTATTTCGCCGAATCCCGACATAGCCACCAACGGATACCCGTCAAAACCTCTCCATTCTTTCCCTTCAGTGTCACGAATCTTGAATGACGTGAATACACCAATCTGCGTAGCCAGCCCAGTACGTAGCGATATTGCCCCCCAGGAGACAGCCTGAGCACCGTGGACCAGCAGACCCTCCACAATAAACCAGATTAGTAACCCTGTGACAATCTTCCGACTGATCATAGTCGATTTCCCAAGAATTACGTACAGTATGTCACTACTCAGTTATGAAAATATGCCTTGGCCAGGTATTATCTCGCTTCCCGAATAGGCGCGCCACCATTATAGTGCATGAAAGCATTATGGGTCAAACGCTGAAATCTGAATCTTTGCCAGCACATCAAGCTTCAAAAGTCCATGCCTGCCCCCGGCGGTTTTCTACGTTCACTGTCTCAGTCCCCTTTCGGAGAACATATTCATAGGCTTTGGGTTCGCCTTTCCTTCAACTCCTTAATAACTAGACCGCCTAACCTGGCATCTTCAAGAGCTCGGTGACGCCTGGTTTCATCAAATGGTATGTTCAGCAGTCTACTACACCTCCCAATACCTCCCTTTGTGAAAGCCTGATTCATCAAAGCAAACTCCCACCTTGCGATGGCCTTGATATCAAAGTATCTTGAATCAAAGGGATACTCCCTGTTCAGAAAGGAATAGGCTTCTTTCAGATAGGGGATATCAAAATAGGCTCCCCAGGCAGACAGACAAACCTTTCTTTCGCTTTCGACACCTGCTTCTCGGAGGATCCACAACTGAAAAGTATCAAGTACATCAACAAGTGTTGGAGCTCTATACAAATCCTCTTTTGGTATTCCATGAACTTTCATCGCTCTTGAATCGAAGTTCTCTCTGTACGGGAATATGAGAGATTCAAATTCTCCCTTGATCTCCAGAGTGCATCTGTCAAGAAGAACTGCACCAATCTCGCAGATAGAATAAAGCCTGCTGTCTGTGCCAGTGCATTCCAGATCTATATTGACAATGTCTTTCCCGAAATTCATGCCGACTCCCTCCTGTCTTTCACTCATCTGTGAGAATTATATGTCTATACGATTAATTCCACAACACCAATGATTCTTCTTTCTGCTGCCAGAGTTCATGGTGAGTGGAGTCCTGGTGGGCGAGCTAGCTCGGGATGAAAAACAGCTCACGCCACCAAGCGACTCGGTGCGTTTTTCTGAATTTCATGTTTTGGTGTCCGCAGTCTTGCATCTTAGAACTTGCATCTTGAGGTAGTCTTACAGTGTATGGTGTACTCCCTATGTGGCTTGTCACTTTGATCATTTTGACGTTTTGACAATTGTCAAAGTATCGAAATGTTGCTATTTTCTTTTGATCTCAAGCTTCGCCGCGCAACGTTCGGCCACGGCGAGCAATGCGGGTACCATTGTGGCCTTCAAACGATAAATGACGTTTCTCTTGCTGGTATCGTAGCGCACCACGTCTATTGCCCGGAGGATATGAAGGTGATGAGACACTGTAGCTATCGTGCGATCCACGTGTGCTGCTATTTGGGAGACAGTCTTGGGTCCACCCTCCAGGAACTTTACGATCTGATACCTGATTGGAGCCCCCAGTTCTCTCATCAACCTTGACGCGCGATACTCCTTCTCTTTCATCCTAGCCCTCCTTCCTTATCTTATGATATCACATTTAGACGTTTTGACAATTGTCAAAGTGTCTAATGGTCAGATTTGGGGGATAGGCATGTAGGGGTGGGAGGGAGGTTGCAAGAGGACGGTTTTCCCCAGGTGAGAACCAAAGGACAACGTCCCCAAATGCGTATATGCCTCGGGCCACACTTGGACGAGTTTGGCTGCGCCATTGACTCTCAACCTAATGAATGATAGAGTGTAGCACGGAAATCCAGAAGGATGGTGAAGGACATGGGGCTCTGATTCGCGTAAAAAGTGAGGCTTTGATGAGAAGGGCTATGCTGGTGGTTTGGGCCATCGCACTCTGTGTGCTGAGTTTCTTTGCTTGCAATTCATACGGGCAAATAGCGAAGATCGGACCGGACAAGCCAAGGTGGGGAGAACTATTGACTGTGACCTACGACCCCAGTGCGCCCGGTGCCAAGTTCTCGGCTGCTGACAAAGTGTACATAATAGGGTGGCTATACTTCTCAGACCGGATAGAAACGGTTTGGGGGGAGATGAGCGGATTCCGGCACCTTCTAATGCACAAGCTGTCTATTAAGGATGGGGTGTCTTTTGTGACATTCTACTTCATAACCATGGACGATTGGGACCTCAGGGCAATGGTCTCAGAAATGATCTATCGACCTGACGGCGTGCCAGGCAGAGGCGCATACGAACAAATGATGTCTTCAAGAGATCACGACTACAGAGAGATGTTTGCCAAGGAGATGGCCCTCTACCCTAGGAATTACGCCGCGTACAGGACAAAATGGTTCATTGAAGCATCACAATACGATAAGGACTCACTGGCTCTAATCATCGCGCAGGATATAGATAAGCTTTCGGACACAGTTGAGGGTGAACCAGTGGGTTATCTCTACTCATTGTCCTATGGGTATCTGCTTCTCAAGCAAGAAGCAAAGAGCAGAGAGACTCTTGCGAAGATGTTAAAAGGGTATCCATCCTCCCGGCTGACTGCGCATGCCCTGGGCGACTACCAGTACCAAGCGTTTGCACAGAATATCGGTGGTGAGGGGCCGGAAGTGGTCAAGGGATGGATATGGGAGACGATCCAGCGTTACTCCAACACCAAATTTGCACGGGATAAGTCTTCATCGCTCTGCTGGCAGAAGGATTTCCCTTTGAAGACCATGGAAGCGATCTGCAGGGAATGGATAGAGGATGAACCTGAAAATCCAAGGCCTTACTACAATCTTGCTCAGGCCTACAAGGTCCATGGCGAGAAGGTAGAAGAGGCTTCATCGCTCATTGAGAAGGCCGTCGAGCTTACCCACAAAGGCAAACTCAGATTGTATGAGGACATTTCAGGCAGTGGCACCGAATTCCTGCTTCCAAGCGGCTACTTGGTCATGGCTGAGCTCTGCCTGATGCAACGAAATTACACAGGCGCACTGTCTGCGGTGAAAGCTGCCCAGGCCCTGGAAAAAGAGACGAGACCTGAGTCGTATCTGGTTGAGGCCCAGATCTGGCGAGGATTATCGAAACCGTCCCGCACGGAATCGGCACATGTAGAAGCTTGGCGTAGGGGATCGCAAGAAGCAAAGGATTCATTGGAGGTTCTCTACAAAAGAAAACATGGCAGCATGGAGGGATTTGACGAGTACATAAGGACGGGTTCTACGGCTGGACAGGAAGAGAAACCCTCTGCGCCATCCTTTCAAGTTACTTCACTGGACGGAAAACGGTTCGACCTTGAGTCTTTACGGGGCAAGGTGGTTGTACTCAATTTCTGGTACCTAGGATGTGCGCCATGCAGGATGGAGATCCCCAGCCTCAACAAACTGGTGAAAGCTTTCCGGGAAAAGGCAGTGGTGTTTATTGCCATTGGATTAGACGATGATGAGGCGATGAGGCAATTTCTGAAAGAAACGGAGTTTGCATACGATGTTGTCTCCAAAGGTGGGAGGGTGGTTAGTCACTTTGGCGTTCGCGGGTTCCCGACACATATCATCATTGATCAAGACGGACTGATAGATACAAGGCTGACAGGGGGAAGCAAGGAAATCGACAAGAATTTGGCCCCGCTGATTGAACGCCTACTTGGGATCTAACAGGTTGCTGACTTGGAGCGAAACATCAGAAAGTAAATCTTTGCCAGCGCATCAAGCTTCAAATGTCCAAGAGTTCGTGCCTTGCCCCGGTGGTTTTGCGAGAACTAGGGTATCCAGAGATTGCCAGATGGAACGATCTTTGTGTGGATGTCAAAGGCCTGACCTCGAAAGAGCCTCGGAGGGGTTTCTCAGATGCTGTCCGTGAGAGTCTTCTGCAGTCCGAGTAGCTCAGTAATCATCAGCTTCCTGTTTGACTCTAGTGCCAGGTCCAGAGCTTCTTCGTAAAAGCAAAGAGCCCTGTCTCTTCCATTGAGACGTAGGTAAACCTTGGCCCCCTGTACGAGAGCTTGATTTAGGTGTCGTTTGTCAGCAAGTCCTTCCGCTTTTCTTGGCCCTTTTCGTGCCTCCTCGATGGCTCGGTCTACATGTAGTCTGGCCTCCTCACAATTCTCCATAGTAAGGGCAACTTCGCTCAGTTCCACCAAAACATCTACGACAAAACCTTCCTGTACATTCTTCTGGTATAGGTTCAATGATTCCGTCAGAGTCTGCCTCGCTTCATCCAACTTGCCAAGGCCGAGCAGATTCTTTCCCAAGATCAATAAGCTGAAAGGGATCCCGTACGTTTGTCTCAGATTCCTGAATCTCTGAACCTGTTCTGTCAATACCGGATTGGTCTTCTGCGAAACCCCTAGCATGTCCTGCCCCTTTGCCAACCGACACAATATCCAGGGCTCCAGGTTTTCTGGGATCTTCCCGGCAAGTTTCTTTGTAATTTCAAGTGCTTGCTCCTCCAGGGCAATATATCTCTCGATATCACCCAGCATCAGATAGGGATTTGCAAGATAGTACGAAATACGGTTAGCTCTGTCCGAGTCAGGAATTTCTAGACCCAAGCCTTCAGCAGCAAGCTCAATGGCCCTGCCGTACTGACCCATATGATAGTGAACATTCGATTTCCATGTTAGAAATTCCGATATTCCGCCTACATCACTTGCCTTCAGACTCCGCGAGAGTCCAATATCGAAGACGCGCAGGGCGTCTTCCCAGAGCCCCAAAGCCCTGTACGAACCGCCCAACTTTGCAATACACTTCTTTGCTGAAGCGAAATGTTCTTCTCGCGACAATGCCTCAAATCTATCTTTGTTGGTTTCTAGTCGTTTCTCTAACGGCGTCATCGGTAGCAGCCAACCTCAAAAGGTAAATCTTTGCCATTACATCGAGCTTCAAAAGTGCAAAAGTGCATGCCTGCCTCCGGTGGTCATTCAGATGCAGTCCTTACTAGAACTATTGCCTCGAGCTGCGTCTTGTCGATCTCGTCGCCAGATAGGCTACTGCAGATATGACAGCTACCCCGGAGAGCCAGAGAATCAGGAAGTTGATTCCAGTAAGTTCGAATGCTTTCCAAATCCATGCGCCAACGAGACCCACAGGCACGACACACACTCCAATTATTAAGTAGGGCAAGAACTTTTTCACCTCCAACCTCCTGTTGTTCGAATGTCGATCCGCTCCATCATAGCTTGGATCTCGCCTCTTGGGATGAGTTATGCCACGCTGGACGAGCCCTAGACGCCAGACCAACTGAATAATATCAGTTCTCCACATATGCATCAAGGAGGATTTGAGGTCAAGGAAAGATCGAGAGTTCGGGGACGGTGCCCTGCGAGTTCGCGAAGGATTTGCAGCATGACTTTCTGACATTTTCACTGGCCGTCAACTCCCGGCTGCCAGCTAAGACTCTGTAGGGGCAGGGTTTCCCTGCCCAGCGGGATGGGTGCGGAGACCGCGCCCCTACGACTACTCGAACAACCACGCCGCGTTTTTTCGGATGGGAACAGCTGACAGCTAGTCAGACTTCTCACCAAAGATCTTCGAAGCTTCCAACGACTTCTTGAAATCGAAGGATTTCATGTTTCTTTCGGTGTGGTAGAGGAGGTGGGCTCGGAGAATGTCTGAAATCTCTTCTGCCTGTTTTGCGGAAGGTTTCTGGCAGTCACTGTTCAGAGATCCTTTTGACAGTCTGTCCATCAGATCGAGTGAGTCGTGACTTACTTTCCATAAGCCTCCCTCTCCGAGTGAACATTGAGGGCATACGGTGCCGCCCACTGAGGGGTTAAACCCCATTTTCTCTTGCTTCTTCCCGCACTTTATACACCGATCAAAAACAGGGGCATAGCCCAGCATTCCTGCCGCACGGATGAGAAATGTCCATAACACAAGGTCAAGCAAAGTCCGTGGGAAGTCTTCGACAGTATCGAGCATTGAATCTGCAAGTGCATACAGCCTGATATTTGGAGACTCTTCGGGATTTGCGACCTCGAGAAAGTCGATGATGACATACGCTGTGCTGATTCTTTCAAGGTCTTTTCTGAGAGCAGCATGCTCTTTCACAATGTCAGCCTCGGAAATGTTGTACAGTTCCTTTTGCTCTCTCTTGTAGAAGACTATGTTTGACACAGTGAAGGGTTCCAGGGAGGAGCCAAACCTGGATTTCGGCCTCCTTATGCCCTTGGCGATCACTTTCACCTTTCCAAATTTCTTCGTATAGAGAGACACTATCCTGCTCGTCTCTCTGTATCTCATTCCTTTGAGGGCTATCGCATCGGTCTTACATATGTTAGCCATGGGACTTACTTGAGATATCTGAGGAACACTGTGGCAAGCCCAAGGATTGAGAAGAATCCAACAGCGTCTGTGATAGTGGTCACAAAGACTCCAGAGGCCAGAGCCGGGTCGAGTTTCATCCTTCGCAGCGTTACCGGGATCATCACTCCCACAAGGCTACCCACGAAAAGATTGATAACCAAAGAAAGACCTATTACCAGGCCCAGAACTATGTTCCCGTCCCAGAGAAAGGCTACCGCCGCGGTGACAAAACCGACAGCAAGTCCTTTAAGGACTCCGACTGCTGCCTCTTTCAGAACGAAACTCCAGGTGTTCCTTAAGGTGAGTTCACCCAGAGCCAATCCCCTGATGGTTACTGCGAGGGTTTGTGTGCCCGCATTGCCTCCCATGTTTGCGACTACCGGCATGAAAACAACGATCGTAACTACAGCAGATATGGTCTTGGTAAAGAGCCCCACGATGCCTGCAGCCAGGATTGCAGTTACTAGATTAATATAGAGCCATGGAAGCCTCTTGGCCACAGAACGCCCGGTGGGCGTGAATACAGACTCAGTTGCGTCTGCACCTCCCATCCTGAGTATATCCTCGGTGGCTTCTTCCTCCATGACATCAATTGCGTCGTCAATTCTCACAACGCCTTTCATGATTCCCAGGTCATCAACTACCGGTACGCCCAGCAGGTCATATTTGTTGATGACAGAGGCCACCTTTTCCTGATCGTCTTCGAGGCGAACAACGTCCGGGAATTCCCTTGAGATTGACTCGATGCTCTGCTCTGGAGAAGCAAGCAAGAGGTCTGGAAGAGTTACGTACCCTGTCGGTTTGCTATCGCTGTCAACCACATAGACATAGTAGAGCTCATCCGGCTCAGGCGCGCTCTCTCTGAGCAAATCCACAGCCTTTGTAACCGTCATCCCCTTGAAGATGCTGGTGAACTTGGTATCCATAATTCCGCCAGCGCTGTTTTCGGGGAATTTCAGGAGTTCCTTGACTTTGCTCGACTCCTCGAGTGGCAAAGCGGAAAGCACTTCGGCTCTATCTTCAGGCGGCAGTCCTGCTATGATGTCGGCGGCTTCGTCAGAACTCATCTTTCTCGCGAGGCCGGAGATTTCCTTCGGGTCGATGTGGGTGAGTATTGTGTCCAGAGGTTCATCGGCCAGTTCAACAATCACATCGGCAGCAATATCCGTGGGAAGGGTGTGGAAGGCTTCGACTCTGTATTGAGGGGGAAGGGCCTCAATAATTGCGACAATGTCAGCAGGATGAAGTTCAGTGAGTATCTTGCCGATTTCCGAGACTTCTTCCGCCTCGATGTGCTTGAGCACCTTTTCCACTATTTCAGAAGTCCGCATCTATTTCCACCCGTAAGTTCTGGGGATTCTATTCTTCCAGGGTCTGCTTGTCAACAGATTCGAGGGTTTGCAGGAAAAGTTTAGCCTCATCCACTGTTATGCTCCCCGTTTCTTGAGCGATAGATACCGTCGCCTTTGCAAGGGCAAGATATACTGGGATCATCTTTGGCTCAAGGGTTTCGACTACCTTCAGTTGCCCCTTGACTGTGCCGGCGTCTCCTCTCTCGATGGGCCCGGTGAGTGCGCGTGTCCCTGACTGTTCAAAATTGGACATAGTCGTCTTTATGAGGGGAAGCATTATGTTCAAAGCCTTCTCTTTTTCTATTTTTGCATCTTCGCAGAGTTTGACAGCCATATCGAGTAAAGTTACCAGGAAGTTAGATGCAACGCACAGGGCTGCGTGATAGAGAGGCTTAAGATCAGGATTTATGAGAAGGGGTTTTCCACCAATGGAGGTGACAATCTCTTCTGCCAGTCTTAGGGCTTCCGGATCACCCTCGATCCCGAAATACGACTGGGGCATCGCCTTCACAGCAGATTCAACGCTGGCGAATGTCTGGATTGGATGCATGGAGAATGTGGGACATCCTTCAGCCTTCACGTGGTGAAGTGATCTTGAGCTGAGGGCACCGCTGGTGTGTCCAATGTAGACGCCTTGCCTCAGGTCCTGGGAACAAGATATTGCGTGCGATACGTCTTCTATGGCCCTGTCCGGAACCGAAATGAGAATCACATCTGGGCCGAGGACAGCCTCATCCAGTCTTCCTGCGACGTTGGTGTTCAAAGCCTCTGCAAATCTTACTCTTGCGTCTGGGTTAATATCGAATGCAGAGACTATCTGGTGCCCTGCTTTGGAAAGAAGAAT
>SOJN01000052.1 GCA_004376575.1 candidate division TA06 bacterium
GTCCCCGAATACCTCATCACCTGGCTGAAACTGCTTTACGTTTCTGCCAACCGCTTCAACCCGCCCCGCTATGTCAGATCCGAGTATCTGCATCTTCGGTTTTAGAAGACCGTATAGAAGGCGATTCACGAACGGCGTACCTTGGAGGAGACGCCAGTCCCAATCATTTATGGATGCCGCATGAACTTTTATCAAGACTTCATTTTCCTTGGGAGTAGGTTTTTCTATCTCTTTGAGCTGAAGAACATCAGGCGGTCCGTATTTTGTGTATAGAATTGCTTTCATAAGTATTTCTCCTAATTTACTTTGATCCGGTGACTTTAGGTGTAGTTCACCACAATCTATCCTATAAGTTTGCAGAACCTAACAATTAATATACGTATTTCTCTTTTTCTTGGGTTTTGTACATTTCTTAATTTATATTAAATATCCAATATCGTAAAGTATGTAACGAGGTTAGTGGCGGAGAGGGTGGGACCGACTTCGCTCCACCCAACTCCGATGCACGATGTCTCCTCCAGCTTCGTCGGTTGAAATTCGAACCTGTCAACTGGCGCAGCCACACTTGTCAGACGTAGCCAAGAAAGGCGAAGTCTGACGAAGCTAACAAGAGTGTAGTGTGGCGGAGAGGGTGGGATTCGAACCCACGGTCCCCTTCTCAGGGGACACGCGATTTCCAATCGCGCCCCTTAGGCCAACTCGGACACCTCTCCACTGATCCCGTGCTATCCTAGCACAGGAGGTACAAAGTACAAAGAGCAAAGTGCAAAGGGAAAAACTCAGATCCCTGAAACAACTACCCTTCGTACTTCGCAATTCGTACTTCGTACTTTGTGTTAGGGGAATCAGGATGGGAAGTCCTTCGTACTCTGCAATTCGTACTTCGTACCTAGGTTGGGAGGAGTTAGGCGGTGGGTGGCGTGTGTCTCGTTCTTTCGCCCAGAAGAATAAGGTCTCTCAACTCATCTTTGCTTCGGGCTTGCATCCATTTCTCTTCGAACTTCGGCAATCGAGCAATCTGCGCAATTGCTGCAAGAGCACGGAGATGGAAGTTGCGCTCATCCCTTGTGCCCACAAGAACGAACACCGTGTGAACCTTGGGACCTCCTTCATAGAACTCGATGCCTTCACGGCTCCTGGCGATCACGATACAGAACTTCTTTTCACCTTCAACTATGATGTGGGGAATCGCCATACCACTGCCGATTACTGTACTCGACTCCTCTTCCCTCGCGTGCAGCAGGTCATAAACGAGCTCTGCATCAATTCCCAGATTGTTGGATACTTCCTGTGAGACTTTTTCCAGGAAGTCTTCGAGTCCGCACCGACCTTCGATGTCCAGAATTGGACATTCCTTTATGACATGGTCAAACCTGTCCTCAACTATCTCATCTCTTTCTCTCAGAATGTCTTTCAGTTCCGTCTCCAGAGAATACCCTGTCAGCTCCTTTGCCGAAACACGCTCAATTATTCGCAAAAGAGCAAACTCCTTGTAGGACCTTGGACGTACATACGCCAGGTACCAGCCGAACATCACGAAACAAAAGAGTACTGCTATTGTGATCGGCACTACTCCCATTCTGACTATCAGAAACAGTCCGCCCAACCCGCCAGCAATCTGAGTCCATGGATAGAGAGGTGATTTGAACTTTGGCTGGTAGTTCAGAATCCTACTCTCCCGCATGAAAACAACTGCCAGGTTTGCCATAATGTACAGGGCAAGGAGGAGAGTAGATGCAATTCTTACAAGCATCTCCAGTCTGAGGAATAGCACCGAAAGCAGCATAAACCCGCCCGTGAAGAGTATTGCCATATGAGGAGTGCCAAAGCGCTTGTTCGCTCTCTGGAAAAAACCGGGCAAGATGTGGTCTCGGCTCATGGCCAATGGATATCTAGAAGCAGACATGATCCCGGCGTTGGCTGTAGACACAAACGCGAGAAGGGCAGCAAGGGCAATGATTCCTGCTCCCATCGGTCCGGCAAATATGGTCGCAGCCGCAGAGATGGGCGTCAGTGAATCATAAAGTTCAGCACCCGAGAGTACTCCCACAGTTACGAATATGACTGCAGCGTACAAAACTGTTACAACCAAAAGGGACAGAAACATGCCCAGGGGGAGATTGACGCCAGGCTTCTTTACCTCCTCGGCAATGCTGGCAACCTTGGTTAACCCACCGAAGGATATGAATACAAAACCAGCAGTCGCAAACACTGCCCCCGCGCCTTGAGGAGCGAAGGGTGAGAATCTCTGAACCATCACATTGGGGATTCCGCGAAAGACGAAATAACCAAGTACTCCTATCAGTATGACTACAAGGAGAACCTGCGAATTCCCCGCTTGTTTTGCCCCAAGAAGATTGATTAGAACGAACGCCACGCAGAGACAGGCCGCTATGATTCCTATGGGGATGGTCGTCAGAATGGCCGCATAGGCGGCCATTCCAGTCAGGGCAAAGGCGCCCTTAAGACTCAAGGAAAACCAACTGGCAAATCCACCAATTGTTCCGACAGCTGAACCCATGCTCCTGGATATGTAGAAGTAGTCACCGCCGGCCTTGGGCATGGCGGTCGTCAACTCCGCCTTGCTGAGCAGAGTGGGAAGTGCAATCATGCCGGCAATAACATAGGACAACACAACCGCAGGCCCCGCCCTCGCCGCTGCAAGCCCAGGCAAAATAAAAAGCCCGGAGCTTATCATTGCTCCAGACGCTATGGCAAAAACATGAATCAGGCCTAACTCACGCTTGAGAGCCATGTGGCTATTCTACCATACCATTCTTCCCCCGTCAACTTTCAACCGTGATACCTTTTCTCACCTCCGGCCTTGCTCAGTCCTTCGCACCTTGGCCTTCGTACTTCGTACCTGGGTTGGGAGGGGTTAGGCAGTGGGTGGCGAGTGTCTCGTCCTCTCGCCCAGGAGAATGAGATGCCTTAACTCATCCTTGCTTCTGGCCTGCCTCCATCTCTCATTGAATCGAGGGTAGCGCACTATCTGCGCGATTGCTGCCAGAGCACGAAGGTGGAAATTGCGTTCATCTCTTGTGCCCGCAAGAACGAATATGGTATGGACCTTCGAAGCTTCATCGTAGAAGTCTATACCCTCCCGACTTCTGGCAACGACAACACTGAATTTCTTCTCTCCCTCTACAACAATGTGAGGAATTGCTATGCCTTCACTTATCACTGTGCTCGATTCTTTTTCCCTTGCGTGCAGCATATCGTGTATGCGGCCCGCATCGATTCCCAGACGCTTGGATAACTCTTTTGAGACTATCTCCAGGAAGTCCTCTAGTTTGCATGGGCCTTCAACGTCCAGAATAGGACACTCTTTTATCAGATGGTCGAATCTATCCTCAACGATATCATCCCGCTCGATTATGATATCTTTCAGCTCATCAGGCAGAGTAGTGTCAACCAGTTCTCTGGAGGTTAGTCGTTCAATCACGTGTATCAAGGCAGCCTTGCGTATCGCTCTGCTTCTGGCGTAAGCCAGATACCATACTATCGTGCCTACCACAAAAAGCCCAGCAATCGCCACCGGAACTGTTCCCATTTTGAAAATAAGAAAACCATACACGATGATGCCAGCTATTTGAATCCAGGGATAAAAAGGAGCCTTGAACTTTGGTCTATAGCTCTGTATCTTGCTCTCTCGCATTACAATGAGTGATAGATTCACCAACAGAAACAACAGGATTTTCAGAGTAGATGCTGTCTTGACCAGGTTCTCCAGACTGAGGAATAGGATAACTGCAATCATAAAAACGGCTGTAAGAACGATGGAAAAGTGAGGAGTCCTGTATCTTGCATTCATTCTTTGAAAAAACGCAGGCAGAATTTGATCTCGGCTCATAGCCATGAAATCGCGGGAGGCGGTCATGATACCGGCATTGGCTGTAGTAATAAAGGCGAGAAGGGCAGCAATGGCTAATACAGCACTGCCCGCGTTCCCCATGAATGTGCTTGCGCCGAGCGAAATCGGTGTAAGAGAGCCAGAGAGCTTTGCGGAATCAAGCAGGCCAACTGTAGTGAAGACAACTATTACATAGAGAACCATCACAACAAGGTAAGCAAAAAACATCCCTAGAGGTATGTTCCGTCCAGGATTGTCTATTTCTTCTGCAACACAGCATATCTTTGTCAGACCACCGAAAGACACAAAGACAAGGCCTGCAGTAGCGAAAACCGAACCAAAGCCATTAGGCATAAAAGGAACATATCTCTGTGGTTGAATAAGAGCGAACCCGCGAAGGACATACAGACCGAGTATGCCCATGAGAGAAAAAACTAATGCTACCTGGAGTCTCCCGGGATGTCTAACGCCAATGATATTGATAAGCATGAAGACGAGACAAAATCCTACGGCAAAGAGTCTTACCTGGATGTCTGTAATGCCGGGAGCAACCAACCTCGCAAATACGCCCATTCCGACAAGAGCAAACGCGCTTTTGAAGCTCAAGGAAAACCAGCTTGTAAATCCACCTACGGTACCCACTGGGGTCCCCATACTCCTCTCAATGAAGAAATAGACTCCCCCTGCTTTGGGCATTGCAGTAGCAAGCTCTGCCTTGGCAAGCATGGAAGGGAAGACGAGAATGCCAGCCAAAGCATAAGAGAATATCGCAGCAGGCCCAGCCTTTGCATACGCGAGGGCAGGTAAAATAAAAAGTCCGGAGCTTATCATTGCTCCAGACGCTATAGCGAAAACATGAACTGCTCCGAGCTCACGCTTGAGTTTCATATGAGCATTTTATCACACCGCTCATCGGAGGTCAAATCACTAAGTAATCCCCAGCGCCTTGAACAGGTCCTCATAGTTGAACCATTTATCAAGCAGTTTCCTAGCCCTGTCTATCTTCTCTTTCTCTTCCAGTCTGACTGTCCCCATGAGCCTTTCCACTCTCTCGGTCGCCCCGAGCGTGTTCGTTCTTACCGAAATCAGTGGGACACCAGCCCGATGAGCGCTAGCGATCACTTGCTGGCTGGGTATATGACCTCCGGTCAATATCATGCATTTTGTGGGGGTGTCCAGCGCGGCCATTATCATTTCCGTCCTCTGTCCTCCGGTTATCAGGGCATTGTTCTTTATCTTCCTTAAGTGCTTCTGTGCGCTGGGTGCGTCCATAGCACCAATCTGGAAGCTCTCCACAAATTCATCGACCTTCTCCTCCGCGCACAAGATTTTCCCGGCAAGAACTTCTGCCAGCTCTCTGATGGTGACGGAACCGAGCAGGTCATCGTGGGGTATGACCCCGAGTACCTTTATGTCGTTCCTTTCCAGATATGGAGACACGAACTCCATAATGAACTCCCGGGATTCCATGGATATATTATTTACCACAACACCCAAAAGCCTATCCTTAAGCATCAACCTCGCAACAATGATTGTGTCCACGAACGTCTCGTCCTTTAGAAAATCACGTGAGTCAATCAAAATCACTCTTGTGTCAAGATTCTGCGAAACCTCAATGCCGCCGATACCCAGAAAGAGTCCGTCAAACATGTTTCCCGCCCCACCCACAATGACCACATCCTTATCCTTGGATATCTTGCCGAATGTCTCAACAACCTTGTCCATCAGACCAGGACTCTCACCTTTCAGGCCGTCGAGCAACAGGTCCCTTGTAAGCACGACAGGACATATTTCTTGAAGAGGCTCTTTTAAACCCAGGACATCTTTCAGGATACACGCGTCTTTGTCCACGATTGCTCCGTCAACCGTGGTGGCAAGCCTGCCGAAAGGCTTGAAGTATCCTATTCTTTTGCCCAGCTCCTTCAGTTTAAGTCCTATACCCAGGGCGAGAAGACTCTTGCCCGAGTAGTCTGTGGTTGACATTATGTAGATACTTTGCATTCTTCTTCCTCCTTTATTATCATCCTGGCATCCACGGCCACCGCCCCCTGGCCTTGAGGCAGAACCATGAGCGGGTTTATGTCTAACTCCGCGATGACCGGAATGTCCATGACCAATTGAGAGAGTCTAAGGATGCATTCCACAATTGCATTGATATCTGATGGTGGTTCTCCACGCGCGCCTTCAAGGATAGAATAGGCTCTTATCTCTCTTATCATCTTCCTTGCTTCATTCTCGCCGACAGGGGCAATCCTGAAGGAGGTGTCTCTCAACGTCTCCACATATATTCCACCAAGTCCGAACAGCAGAAGCGGGCCAAATGTTGAATCACAGCTCATCCCCAGAATCATCTCCTTGCCACCCTTTATCATCTCCTGAATGTTCACCCCCTCAACCAGATACCCTTGAGCCCGGGAAGTCATTTCCAGAAATGAGAGCCTCACGTCGTCAGGATTATCGAGCCCGACGGCCACTCCTCCGAGGTCTGTCTTGTGAAGAATATCCTTTGCCGCAATCTTCATGACCACAGGAAGACCTATTTTCTCTGCTGCGTTGACCGCATCTTTTGACGTCCTCGCCAGAATAGTCAGAGGTGTCCTGAATCCGTAGGCTCGAAGCACCTTCCTGGCAACAGTATCGGCTATTTCGGTCCTCTCTTCATCAAGAGCCTTCCTTAGAGCCTCCATTGCCTCCTGCTTGTTCACCTCGAAGTTGACAGGTTCTGACCTGGGAGAGGTCAGCCACCTGGAATAATCCGCCATCGCTCTGAACGCATTCACCGCACGCTCGGGATAGGAGTAGTTCGGCACAGAATGGCTCTTCAAAACCACCCTTCCTTTTTCAATGCTCGCCCTACCCATAAAAGAAGCAAGTATGGGTTTCTCGGTCTTCTCGGCAAGCCCTCCTATCAGCTCTGCAGTTTCCTCCACCTGAGTCGCGGCCTGTGGAGTAAGAATGAAGATAGCTCCATCAACATTCTCATCTTTCAATACGGCATCAGATGCTATCCTGTATCTCTCCACATCGGCGTCTCCTATCAGGTCCACAGGATTATTCAAAGACACTTCCGGAGGCATCCTTTCCCTGAGATAGGTGACAGTCTCACTCGAGAGCTGAGGTAGCGTTAGACCCAACCTCTCTGCGGCATCTGAAGCCATTATCGCTGGTCCGCCGGCATTTGTCACAATTGCCAGGCGAGAACCTTTGGGGATCTGCTGGTTGGCAAACCCGGCTGCGATATCGAAAAGCTCCTCTATGCTCCTCCCACGAACGATACCAGTCTGCTTGAACGCAGCCATGAAAGCCTTCTCCGAGCCAGCAAGTGAACCAGTGTGAGACGAAGCCGCTCTCGCACCTGCCCTCGTCCCCCCTGCTTTTGTGAAAACAATGGGTTTCTTTCTATTTATCCTCTCCGCAGCTTCGAGGAAACGCCTTCCATCTTTGACGCCTTCTAGATAACCTACAATAACCCTTGTCTCTTCGTCCTGAGCCAGGGCCTCCATGAAATCCACCTCTGTGAGGTCTGCCTCGTTGCCCATGCTTATGATTTTGGAAAAACCTATGCCCATGCCAAGCGCCCAATCCAGCACGGCAACGCATAGAGCACCAGACTGAGACATAAATGCCATGTGTCCCTTCCGGGGCATGTCTCTGCCGAACGTTGCGTTCAATCCATTATGGGGGTTTATGATTCCCAGACAATTCGGGCCCATTATGCGCATGCCAGACTCCTTGGCCATCCGCGTAATCCTGTTCTCAAGCTCAATACCTTCGCGTGAACCTATTTCCTTGAAACCAGCAGTAATGATGGCACAAGCTCTGCAGTCCTTTGATATCAGATCGTCCAGCACCTGAGGAACAAAGCGCGCGGGGACCGCAACTACGCCCAGGTCTATCCGGGACTCAACCGCTCTCGCTGAGGGATAGCAGCGAAGCCCGAGAATCTCTTTCGCCTTGGGATTTACAGGAAATATCTTTCCCCGGTAACCGAAGGAGACCATGTTCTTGAGCACACTGTGACCCACCTTCTCGCTGTCCTGAGAGGCACCTATCACTGCCACAGAGTTCGGCTCAAAAAATGCGCGTAGACTTGTATCTGTCTTCACTGGCGCAGCCATTCTTGCTTCCTCTCCCTGTCTATAGCCAGCTATAACGACAGTATATTCATTAACATACCCCTGTCAATCCGTTTCCCACGTTCATAATTGGGTTGACTCCTCTGTAAGCTAATCTCAGCTTAGTTTTCGCTTGTTGCCTGGTCGAGTCTGTGGTATAAGCTAGGTTGCGTGTAAGCGTGTCCATCCTTTGATCAGATAGAAGGCAAAAAAGAAGATGCGCCATCGATTTCAATCTGTTCTGCTCACATTGATATGCTGCGGTTGTGCATCCCGTACCCCGTCGCTTTCTCAAAAAATCAGTAGTATTATGCCAAAAGATGCTGACTTCAGCTTTAGAGCGCATGAGGGGTGGAGCACGAACCTTTTGAAAGGAGTCAGGCTGGCTGAGACCACAGCTCAGGATGCTGCTCATGAAATCACAAAGATTATGGACGGCGAACCCTCTACGACGTGGACAGGGAAAGGCTACGGTCACAAGCCAGAGTTCACATTCGATCTTGGCCGCACAATAGAATTCAACAGGCTGGTTATCTTCAATCGGCATACCGATGCCAGAGGGACTGGGGGAGGCAACAACGCAGCCAGGGACCTGGTCATATACGGCTCAATTCCAGACCAAACGGACACTTTCTTCGTTGTTTGTGAGACCACCCTGCCGGGTCCAAGAGCCCAGTGTATAGAACACGAAGGCCGGCGCGCATGCTTCTTTATCGACAACACAGAACCAGTAGTCATCAAGCTGCCCAAGACACGCGTTCGCCTCTTGAGAATCCAAATCCTTTCAGCCTATTGGACTTCCTCAGCCGAGAGCAATTGGCCATCAGAACTGTCCTACGCTCTTTCTGAAGTAATGGTATTTCTCGCTGTTGAAAGTCCTGATACTCGCTAGTAGAAATCCTTTTGAATGTCGCGTAGATGTTCTCCACATACTGCCCTACTTGAAAGGAGGTGATTAGAGGATGGAGATGCCGAAGGGACCATTTTGCCAGAGTTGCGGCATGCCCATGGAAAAGGATGAGCACTTCGGGACCAATGCCGAAGGAGCCAAAAATGAGGAATACTGCACCTATTGTTACCAGAAAGGAAACTTCACCGAACCTGACATAACCTTGGACGACATGACGAAGAAGGTGACCCAGATGATGAAACAAAGGAACATGCCGGCCGACACGATTGACAAGGTAGCGAAGTTCATCCCCATGCTCAAGCGCTGGCAGTCATAGTCAAGCCCAGATAGAAAACACTCTACGACGCCCGGCCAAAATCTGCACCGGGCGTCCCTCACTTCTTGAGGACGAGACATTCTGTGAGCGTTGACTGCAAAGCCAAGCTCCAGATCAAGCCTAAGTAGCGACATGACGACATGTGCACAATTGTCAACATGTCGTCGCGGAGGCTATTGCCAGGTCGGTCAGAGGGATTCTATGGGGAGCGGCGTCTCTAGAGGGGTAACTTACATAACCTTCAGCCTATTAGGGACTACTGTGGAAATGTGCAGATTGCTGGATGGCTTGCCATTTTCACGTGACGACATGTGCTCAATTGTCAACATATCAACACATTGGTTCAAGCGTGGGGATGGGTATGTGCACGGCTCATAGTGCCAGTGGGGTGTTGACAGCAGGGGTGGGGTGGGATAGAATCGCTCATGGGAAGTGATGCGAATATCGTCTTTGAGGAATCGAGCGCGGAGCGAAACAATGTCAATGTCTAGATTTCGATACGCGACCCCATACCGATTCCGGGGAAAGAGGAGAATTATGAATAGGATCCTCATGTTGGTCGTACCGGGTATCCTTTTGAGTGCTGCGGCTGTGTTTGCGCAAGCCCCAAAGGTCACACATATCTACCCAGGTGCTGGGATAAGTAAGCAATCTATTACCACTCGCGTATACGGGGACAACTTTCAAATCCCGCTCGTTTCGTCGGTCAAGCTCATAAGGTCTGGCTACCCGGATATAGAAGCTGATTCAATAGATGTCACATCACAAGTATGCCTGACCTGTAACTTTGACCTCCTTGGCAGTTCAACCGGATTGTATGGGGTTGTTGTAAGAAATGCCTCCGGTTCAGATAGCCTCCATGGATGCTTTACTGTGTACTCAGCATCCGACTCTCCCTATGTTTGGGTGAAGACAACTGTAGGTTCTGGCAGTGACTGGATGTATAGCCTCACAGTAGGTGACGGCAACAATGACGGCGAGATTGAGGTGTATGGTGCGAATTGGGGTTCCACGATCTATCAGTTCAAGTGGGATGGAATGG
>SOJN01000053.1 GCA_004376575.1 candidate division TA06 bacterium
CTACCATTCGGACCATAGATGAGCGGAACGAGTTCGTTACTAGTGTTGGTCAGTGCAGGGTCCGGGGACAGCCCCCCAATTTTACAATTTTGAAGGTTTGGCCCCCCCGAATTCAGCATACAGCTTATAGCTTGACAAGGGCGCTATGTCTCGTTAGAGTCTGCGCATATGGCAGCACAGTTTCAGGCCAGAGAGCTGACCAGCGATGAGCTAGAATTCTGGGATCGCCTGGTAGCCGGCTCCCCACAAGCGACAGTCTTTTGCTCCTCCAGGTTCTCAAGTGCGATTGCAGAAGCGACCGGACGGCCGTACAGGTTTGTTGCAGTTTTTAGAGGTGATAGGTTCATCGCCGGACTTCCCGTGTTCGACAGGAGAAAGGCTGGCATACTGATAGCCCAACAACCACCTCTCGTTCCCCATCTAGGATTGATAGTCTCTGCCGAGGTTGAGGCAGATCATCCGAGAAGGCGTGAATTCAACATTTTCCAGGCATGCAAAGCCCTCTCTGATTGGTTCATCAAGAGATACGATTACATCTATGTCTCACATCACCCGGGTCTGACCGATCTTCGGCCCTTCACCTGGCAGGGCTGGAAGGAGAAGGTTTGTTATACTTGCCGGATTCGCCTGGAGACCTTCAGCGTTGACACGCTCCACTCCAGCATAAGAAAACAGGTGGCCAAGGCAAAGAGAGAAGACGTACAACTCGAAAAGTCAGAGGATCTGACCGCTCTTTCAAAGATGGTGGCGATGAGTTATGGGAGACGAGGAAGGGAAGTTCCGTTCAGCGAGAAGTATCTTGAAACCCTCTTCCGCAAGCTCTGCGGGCAGGGACTCGCCCATCTCTACTATGCGAAAGACCGAGAAGGACGAGTAGTCTCCGGGAGAATAACACTCGAGAGTTTCAACGTCATCTATGACTGGGTTGCCGGGGCAGATCCGACGTACTATGATAGCGGCGCCACCTCATATCTTCTCTATAGTCTCATAGAGAAGTCAAAAGCAGACCATGAAATTTTCGACCTGATGGGAGCAAACACGCCCACGATCGCCGTCTTCAAGTCAAACTTTGGCGGGCAAATCACACCGTACTATTTAACCAGCAAGCCGGGCACCGTCAAGGGCAGTCTTGCCCTGTTTTGCCTCGAGATTTTGTCCCGTTGGAGAAAGACGTGAAACTTGCCTGTGTGGTCTCCTGCAGCGATAGTGTCAAATGTGAGGCCGAATATTCTCTTAGCTACTGCCTTTCCAGTCTGGGTTTCTTTTCTGCTCCCTACACCTCTGACTCACAGGGGACCCTTCTTTGCTATGGAGAGATTCCAGAAGAGGTGATGGAAAGGGTCTTGAAGGGTGATTGGGTGGTGAACATCTTGCACGACCCTGGAGGGTTTGAGGGAATGGTGAATGGAAAGGACTTGCCCAGGGCAAAATCAAGAGGAGCTGGTGGATCAGGTCCGGTCGCTGTTTTCTTTGTGTGTGAAGAGAAGGAAGGGGTTAGTCTCAGAGAAATGGTGGTGGCTGACGGTTCCAAGCTGACTCTTGTGAGTGAAGAAAGGATGGGAGAAGGTGGAATCATCACTGTCCATTTCGATCTTCTGGCCAGTATCTTCTTTTTTCTTTCGAGAGCGGAGGAGGTGTTCTCCAACAAAACGGATGAATTCGAAAGACCGCCGCAGGAGTTGGCCATCTGCGCCAGGGAAGGGTTTGAAGAGGAACCGGTCGTGAACACGTATATTCTCTTGGTTCAAGAGCTGCTCATCCTGGCCGCGCATCGTTCAGGCCGGATGCTATTAAGGAAACTTGAATGGCCAGCAGGCCAGGGCTACTGCGTCAGTCTTACACACGATGTGGACAGGCTCGCGAAGTGGCGCGGCAGGTCAATTCTGAAAGGAATACTGACTGGAAAGACAAGAGAGGTCTTCTCTTCCGTGAGAAAGAGCAAATCCGATCCCTGGTGGAATCTTGACCATATTTGTGAGACCGAAAAGAAGATCGGAGTCCGGTCTACGTTCTACTTCTTTACAGATAGAGGCGGAGAACACGGAGGAAGGTATGACTGCGTCTCCATCAAGGAATTGCTGAGGGACCTTGTTGATGGTGGATGGGAGATAGGCCTTCACGGTTCATATGCGTCGATGACGGACAAGAGCAGGCTGATTAAAGAGAAGATGAGGCTGGGAGAAGCTGCCCAAACCGACATCGCCGGCATCAGGCAGCATTATCTGAGGGTGAAGATTCCAGAAACAATCGAGAACATGGAGATCGCTGGTTTTAGCTATGATGCGAGCGTCGGTTTTTCAGACAGAGTTGGATTCAGAGCTTCAATGTGCCTGCCGTACCACTTATATGATTTCGAGAATAGAAAAGCCTTCGACATTCTGGAGATACCCATTTCTATCATGGACAGGGGCTTGCCGGGGGATGTGAAGAGGAGAAAGCAAGAGGCTAGAAGAATAGTACAGAGCGTGAAAGAAGGCAGGGGTGTCCTTTCACTTCTCTGGCACCAGAGTATGTTTGACGACGCTGATTTTCCTGGACTGGGCCGGCTGTATGAGTGGCTGCTGGGTATGGTTTCGGCTGACAATCCTTTTTTTGCAAACCACGTGGAGCTGTACAGGTGGTGGCGGAAGCGGGGGCAGGTTTCTATCGTTTCTTCAGAGGAGAAAGGGGCGGGGACAGTTCTGAGGATTGTATCGGGAGAGGAGATTCCACTAATGAGTTTCGAGGTGTTTGGAAGGGTCAGTGGGGTCAGTTGCGAAGGGGCAACTCTGAAAGAATTCTGCCTGAAAGAAGGAGATAGGTCCGTTTTTACGATTTGTGACATAAGAAGTCCCGGCTTTGGACTTTCTATTGAGCATGGCGATGAGTCCTGAGACAAGAAGATGGCCAGCCTTGGCTGGACTGGTTCTGATTCTGGCCATAATGCTTGTCCTTGAGGCTGTATTCTTCGGTTATCTGGTGGATGACTCCTTCATCTCCTACAGGTACGCAGAGAATCTCAGGGCAGGTAACGGTCTCGTCTTCAATCCAGGGGAGCGTGTAGAGGGCTATTCGAACTTCCTCTGGGTCATCATTCTAAGAAGCCTTATGTCAACAGGCGTCTCGCCCATCGTTGCCAGCAAATTCCTAGGAGTTGTACTGAGTATCGGTTCCATTCTCATTCTCTTTTTTCTTTCGAAGAACCTTTCTGACAGGCGTGGCATTTTCGTGCTCAGTTCCGTATTTCTGACAGCTACGGACATAGGTTTCATCAGGTGGTCAGTCGCAGGCATGGAGACTCAGCTGGCGACTTTTCTTTTCCTGGTTGCACTTTTCTTCTTCATCAAGGAGATAGAGGCGGATTCGAGTGTGCCGATGTCAAGCATTTTCCTCGGATTGTGCTCTCTTACGAGGCCAGAGGCCCCTCTTCTCTTTGTGGCAGGTCTTGCCTTCAGACTCTGGATCATCAGGAGGAAATGGTCGACTCGTGACACTGTGTGGGTTCTTGCCTATCTAGCTATCTTTGTCCCATACCTTATTTTCAGAGTATCCTACTATGGATACTTGTTTCCCAACCCTTACTATGCCAAGACCGGAGGAGGTCTGAAGCAGATCATAGTCGGTCTAAGGTATGCCAATCAGTTTTTCTCTCTTAATGGAGGCTATCTTCTTTTACCTTTGATTTCACTTCCCTTTATTTCAGGGAGATCGAGGCTTTCTCCTCTCTACCCGTTCTTGATTGCCTACCTGTTTTTCATAGTGTACGTGGGTGGAGATCACATGAAAGATTTCCGCTTCTTCGTTCCCATTCTGCCGGTTGTGTTTCTTCTTGCTCAGGAGGGGCTTTCGGAGTTTGCCCGATTGTTGAAACGATGGGGAAGAGTGGTCCTTGTTCTTTTTCTACTGGGCTTTGCCTTTTCTAATCTGATCCAGGACTATTTTGAAACTTCAGTTGTATGGTGGGGTGATGTGAGAGGGCAGATAGAACTCCTGAAGATGAAAGTAAGAAACCCTGAGAAAGTGTACGACAGAGCAAAAGTGGGTCTCTGGCTCAAAGATAATGTGGCGCCTGACAGAGTCGTCGCGGTGGAAGACTGCGGTATGATACCTTACTATTCGGGCTTGCGGACAATCGATATGTTTGGATTGATGGACACACACCTTGCCCATCTTAAGGGGATGATGCACAAGAAGTTTGATGCGTCCTATCTCCTTGACAGGAAGCCGGACGTGATCGTCCTCATCAGGTACCCCGAATGGAAGGACGGCCAACCATTCTGGCAATCGAACGTTGACAGGGAGCTCATCTCCAGCAGCAGGTTCAGATATGAATACAGACTCCTCCACAGGATAGAGGGCACCACCCGCTGGTTTTTGATTTTTGAAAGAATGGAGCCCCTTGAAGTACAGTAACTACAACGTCCACTACAGACTGAATGGAGAGGTTTTCGATTTCGAGAAGGAGATAGAGCTTCCCCACCGGAAGGCGGTTCTAATACTCCAGCAGTACATACTGAGGATGGGCAGGCTCGGGAAGACCGAATCAGTCCTTGATATCGGCTGCGGTTCAGGATGGATCCTGAGGACCTTGGCAAACTCCGGTCTGGTGAACCTCTATGGTATTGATATTTCGCGAGGTCAGTATATGAAACAGAAAGAAAAGCCTGGCCTCCCGGTTGCCTTTGCAGAGGCAGACGCTTATTTCTTGCCATTCAGGGAGGAGAGCATGGATGTGATCTTGATGAGCGAGATTCTGGAGCATCTTGAGACCCCTGCTGATGCTGTAGGTGAGGCTGTAAGGGTTCTTAGGAAGGGCGGGAAGCTCCTCATCACTGAGAAAAGATACGCCACACTCTGTGCATACACTGCAACAGGAAAACTCCCATAAACGCTCACGTTCAATCTTTCGATTTCGAACGCGTGCGGAAGTTGCTGGAGAATGAAGGGCTCCAGGTCACAAACATCAGTCATCTATTGAACAAGGCTCTGGTCCTTTTGCGAATTCACGTCCTGCTCAGCTTTCTGCCCCTCTCTCTCTGGCTGCTAGTTGACAGAGCTGTAGGGCTTGTTTTCAACAGGTGGACCAACATATGTGCTCGTGCCCACAGACCTCTCTGAAATGAAACACTCACTCACAATAAAGACAGGCATCATAGCCCTGTCAAATGTTATCAGGATGGCCGGGCTTCTGGTCATCAACGCAATACTGGCCAGGATCCTGACGAGGGACGCATACGGAACATACCAGCAGGTTTGGCTCGTCTACGCCACTATTTTTCCTGTCTTTATGCTCGGTATTCCAGCTTCCCTGTACTATTTCCTGCAGCACTCAGATGAGAGAGAAAGAGGATCGATCATGGCTAACTCCTTTCTCCTTCTCCTTTTCTCAGGTCTGGTCATGACAGTTCTGGTGGCGGCCGGTGCAGGTGGCATAGCGAAACTGTTCGGGAATCAACACCTCGCGCTTCCACTCCGCATCTTCTCCGCCTACTCACTTTTCACAGTCTCGACTCTTTGGGCAGAGCCCTTCTACATTTCGACAAATCGGCACAGTGTGGTTCTCTTTGTCACTGCTGCCTCCACTCTTGGTCTTGTGATTTCTGTTGTTCCTCTTGCAGCATTGGATAGGCCCCTTTCTCTCGTCTTTCTCGCGGTTGTCTGCTATTCAGCCCTGAGATTTGCGGGCCTGGGTCTGATGCTAGGGAGAGACAGAAAGCTTATCGGCAGAAGTCCTGACCGTTCTCTGACTGGCAGGCAGTTGGCGTATTCAGTCCCGGTGAATGCAAGTGAGATAATAGGTTCTGTATCAAAGAACGTCGACAAGGTGATGGTCTCCAGGTTCCTCAGTCCATCCTCCTACGCCATCTATGCCAACGGCGCGATGGAAATTCCCATTTCGGCTTTGCTTGTAGGATCTATATCTTCGGTGATATGGCCCTCACTTTCCCGGATGCACCAGGAGAAGAAAACCGGCAGCCTCCTGTCGGTCTGGCTCAACACGACGGATAAGACTGCATTCGTTGTTATGCCTCTCTTCTTCTTCTTTGTCCTGTATGCGCCCGATTTTATGGTGACACTCTTCTCACAGAAGTATCTTGCGAGCGCCACGCCGTTCAGGGTGCACCTTCTTGTTCTCCCCCTGAGGATTGCGCAGTATGCCGTTCTTCTTCTTTCCATGGGTGCCGCAAAGGCCGTCCTCTTTGGCGCGGCGGGAGATTTTGTGGTCAAATTCGGACTGAGCCTCGCTCTCATCAGGCCTCTTGGGTATGTTGGGCCAGCAGTAGCCGCAGTCTGCTCAACCTGGCTCCAGGTGTTCTACTACCTGTACATCGCAAAAAGGATTCTGGGAGTAGGATTTCGAAAAATCCTGCCGTGGGGCAGGCTTGCCAGAACTTGTATTATTGGTGCCATTGCGTGCGGTTGCAGCTATCCCGTGAGGCTCTCATCCTTAGATCCCTTACACCGACTCCTTGTTGGTGTTCTGGTCTTTGCCGCCGTGTATCTTCTCTTTTTCTATTGGTTTGCGAGAGAATCGATGCCGACTATCTTAAGCCGCAGGAGAGACTCTTGAACGGAGAGGTTCACTACTGGAAGTCCGTGGTTGGATCACGACGCGGGCAGGGAGTATCATCCGAAGCTCATCGCAAAGCAGGTTTTCGAAGGAGGAAGCCTTGCGTCTGAAGATCTGCCACGTTACTACAGGGCATGAGCTTGATGATGGAAGAATATTTCATAAGGAGGCGGTGAGCCTTGCCCGGAGAGGATTTGAGGTGGCAGTCCTGGGCCCGGCAGATGTGCCGTCATTCTCAAGAAGCGGCGTTGCTTTCGTCACAGTCCCGAAGGCCCCCTTCAGGAATAGAATCATAAGAAAAGCCTTGCTTCTTTTCAGGATCAGGGTGAAATCTATACTGATGCGGTATCATGTATACCACTGCCACGAGATGGATGCTGTTATAGCAGTCCTTCCCAACCTGTTCTTCGGTTCAAAAATAATATATGATGTGCATGAGCACTTTCCTGAGAACTACAGTGATCGCCTGAACAGACTGTGGCTTGCACTTCTGAAGATATTGGACAAATCCGTCTCAAGGGTTGTACAATTGGTGATAACTGTTGATGAGACACTTGCAGAAAAATACAAGGATTCCAGCAGTGTCGTAGTCGTACACAACTACCCCATATATAAATCCTATTCCCCTCCTGAACAAAGAAGAGACAAGAATCTTGCCATCTATGTTGGTGGAATTAGTGAACAGAGGGGAACGGTGGAGATGCTGGAAGCGCTTGCCCTTGCACGCAGTAAACACACTAGCCTCCGTTTGAGAATAGTTGGGAGGTTTGCCGAAGACGCCTTTCGTGAGACCGTTCAGCGGAAGATATCACAACTGAAGCTTTCTGATGCTGTTGAGATAATTGACTGGGTGCCGTTCGAAGATATCCCAGGGATGCTTCAGCAAGCTGGTTTTGGCATCTCCTTTTTGAAGTCTCTGCCCAGGTATACCCTGGCAATACCCATTAAGGTGTACGAGTACATGGCTGCTGGTGTCCCTGTGATTGCCAGCCGCTTTCAGGACACTTTGCGGTTGCTTGATGCTGAGAGATGTGGTATAACAGCAGAGCCTGGAAGTGTGCAGTCTCTCTCAGATGCAATCTGTGTCGTTCTTAAGGACTTGAAGGAAGCAGAAAACATGGGAAAAAACGGGCGTCTAGCAATCAAGCAGAAATACAACTGGGAGAATGAGTCACAAATTCTGATTAGAGCCTATGAAAGAATTACAGAAGCTGCTGGCAGACCTCAATCCTGAACAGAGGGTAGCTGTCACGTGGCCCGAAGGGCCGGTTCTGATACTTGCCGGTGCAGGTTCAGGAAAGACGAGGGTGCTCGCCTACAGGATTGCATACTTGATTGGTCACAAAGGGGTAAAGCCACAGAACGTTCTGGCAGTTACGTTTACGAATAAGGCAGCTGAAGAGATGGCGCAGCGTGTCCAGAACCTGCTGGAGGGTGAGATGAAGCCATTGTGGCTAGGAACCTTCCATTCTGCGTGTGTGAGGATATTGAGAAGGGATGGAGAATACGTCGGGTACGCCCGCAACTTCTCTATCTTTGATGAGACCGACAGCCTTTCTATCTTGAAAGAGATTATGAAGGAACTCAAACTGTCTGAGAGGGAATATAATCCAAAAGCGATAAGGTCAAGAATAAGCGGTGCAAAGAATGCCCTCGTCGGGCCTGAAGGTTATCCTGTTTCAAATCGATATACAGAGCAGGTGGTCAGGGTGTATGCCGCATACAACGCGAGACTGAGGCAATACAATGGCCTGGATTTCGACGACCTGCTCCTCAAAGTTGTCGAACTCCTCTCTGGCTACGAGAATGTGAAGGACATCTACTCAGACCGCTTCCGGCACATCCTGGTGGACGAATACCAGGATACAAACAGGGCTCAATATCTGATAGTCCAGCTTCTCTCTTCAAAACACAGAAATATTTTTGTTGTCGGAGATGATGATCAGTCAATATATGGATTCAGGGGAGCTGACATAAACAACATACTCGATTTCGAAAAGGACTTCCCGGATGTGAAAACTGTTAGGCTCGAACAGAACTACAGGTCTACTAGGCTAATACTGAATGCCGCCTCGTCTGTGGTCAGGAACAATGTGGGGAGGATGGGGAAAGAGCTGTGGACAGAGAATGAAGAGGGAGAGAAGCTTGTTCTCATAGAGGCTGCTGATGAGGAGGATGAGGCAATGATGATATGTGAGAACCTCTTCAGAAGCGGACGCAATCTTCGAGATTTCGTCATTCTGTACAGGACAAATGCACAGAGCCGGCCCATAGAAGAGACGATGAGAAGGGCCGGACTCCCTTACATTGTTGTCGGTGGGATGAGATTTTATGAAAGGAAAGAAGTGAAGGACATTATCGCGTACATGCGCCTTGTGGTGAATCCAAAGGACTCTGTCAGCTTAAAAAGGATTGTGAACTCACCCAAAAGAGGTATCGGACCGGCTGTAGTGGGCCGCCTGGAGAGGTTCGCAGGCGAACAGGGCATCAGTCTTTACGAATCAATTTTGAGGATAGAAGAGATAGAAGAGATTCAGGAACGTTACATGAATGCCCTCAGAGGTTTCAGAAATGTGATAGAAAAGGCGAAGGCGAGCGTGGATGAACTGGGTGCAGCCGAGCTTATGTCGCAGATGATTGATGATGTCGGCTACATAAGGGAGCTGGAGCAGGAGAGGACAAGGGAGGCTGGATCGAGAATAGAAAATGTGAGGGAACTCCTCTCCTCTGCTGTATCATATGAGGAGAGGGCTACGGACAGGTCAATACGGGGATTCCTGACTGAAGTTTCTCTCTTTACTGCCATAGATGGGTGGAACGAGAAGCAGGAGGCGGTTACTTTGATGACTGTCCACAATGCCAAAGGATTGGAATTTCCTGTCGTCTTCATATCAGGGCTTGAAGATGGACTCTTTCCTCACTCTTCATCTTTCGAATCTCCTTCTGAACTCGAGGAGGAGAGGAGGCTTTTCTATGTGAGCATGACAAGGGCCAAGGAGAAGGTCTATCTCAGTCATGCAAGGGAGCGGACCAGATTCGGCGGGCCCATGCCTTCTTTCCCTTCCAGATTCTTGAAGGAAATACCCGAGGATTTGATTGACACTGAGAAGAGCAAGTTCTCACAGTTTGACGTCGGTGACATTGTGAGACACCCTGATTGGGGTGTGGCAAAAGTCCTCAGGTTGGAGGGAGACGGGGATGATGTGAGGGCTGTACTCAGATTCGAGGCAGGGTTTGAAAAACTTGTTATGTTGAAATATGCTGGACTGACCAGAGCCAGCAAGGAGGACCAGTGGGGATAGATAGAAAAGAGGTAGAGCACATAGCCGAACTGGCAAGGCTTGCCTTGTCAGAAAAAGAGAAAGAACTGTTCACCGACCAGTTGACTGACATCGTCGATTATGTAGAGAAACTGAAGGAGCTGGACGTTGAAAAAGTTGAACCCACCTGCCATATCGAAGAAATGACGAACAGGTTCAGAGAAGACAAGCCGGGAGATGAGCTGTCAAGGGAGAAGGCAACAGCCAACGCGCCGGAATGCGAGGCAGGACAGTTCCGTGTGCCACTGGTGGTCAAGGACATCGGCCCTGTCAGTTAAGAGGAGGAAGGGTTGATTTTTGAGAAGAGCTGCCGCGAGCTTTCAGAACTTCTGAGAAAAGGAGAGGTCTCTTCGGTCTCTCTGGTCCATGAAGCACTGGCCAGGATCAAGTCGATTGATTTGAACTCCTTCATAACCATCTGTGAGAATGAAGCCCTGGAGGCGGCAGAGGAAGCGGATCGGCTCCTCCGCTCCAAGAAGAAGTTGAGCCCTCTGTGCGGGATTCCAATTGGGCTGAAGGACAACCTGGTAACAAAGGGTGTGGAGACGACATGTGGCTCAAAGATACTGAAAGGGTTCATCCCTCCGTTTGACGCCACTGTCGTAGAAAGGTTAAAGCAAGCAGGCATGGTTATCGTGGGAAAGACGAACATGGATGAGTTCGGCATGGGCTCATCCACTGAGAACTCCCATTTTGGCCCTGTACGCAATCCATGGGATAGAGAGAGAGTGCCTGGGGGGTCGAGCGGAGGGTCTGCGGCTGCGGTGGCGTCAAGACAGGTACCGCTGGCGCTGGGGTCAGATACGGGCGGGTCAATAAGGCAGCCGGCGTCATTTTGCGGGACGGTCGGCTTAAAACCGACATATGGGTGTGTGTCAAGGTACGGGCTGGTCGCGTTCGCTTCTTCACTGGACCAGATCTGTCCGATGGCCAACTCGGTTGAGGACTGTGCGTTTCTACTGGAGGCGATGGCTGGAGAGGACGCCAGGGATTCCACTTCGGTCCCTGTGGCGGTTCCCCACTATCCAGAACTGATAGGGGAGAACGTCAAGGGAATGAAAATAGGCATTCCAAAGGAATTCTTTGGCAAAGGCCTGGACGAAGAAGTGAAGAAATCAGTTGATGGTGCTACTCATCTACTTGAGGAATTAGGCGCTCAGACTATTGAGGTCTCCCTTCCGCACACTGATTATGCGATAGCCACGTACTATCTCATCGCCAATGCGGAAGCCTCCTCAAACCTCGCAAGATATGACGGCGTACGATATGGTTACAGGACAGAAAATTTTCCCGACCTCTCTGCCATGTATTCAAAGACAAGGGATGAAGGGTTTGGAGATGAGGTAAAAAGGAGGATAATGCTGGGTACTTACGCTCTCAGCGCCGGCTACTACGATGCGTACTATCTCAGAGCCTTGAAAGTGAGGACGCTCATAAAGTCCGACTTCGATAAGGCTCTTGAGAGCGTGGACTGCCTGGTCACTCCAACCTCTCCAACTGTTTCTTTCAAAATAGGGGAGAAGATTGATGACCCTCTTTCCATGTATCTATCCGATGTGTATACAGTATCGGTTAGCCTTGCCGGCCTCCCCGCCGTCAGCGTGCCGTGTGGGTTCTCAGCCTCAGGGCTGCCTATAGGGATGCAGATAATCGGGAAGGCTTTCGATGAGTCGACCATTCTAAGAGTGGCTAAGGCCTTTGAGTCTTCCAGCAATAGCACAGGCAAGATACCACCTGCTGCGGAGGCCGACATTGGAGTATGAGACTGTAATAGGCATGGAGATACACGCCCAGTTGGCAACCAGAACGAAGGTGTTCTGCGGTTGTTCGACAGAGTTTGGTGCTGATCCCAATGTTCACGTATGTCCTGTGTGTCTCGGGATGCCCGGAGTGCTCCCTGTGCTGAATAAAGAGGTTGTCAATCTTGCCATAAGGGGCGCTCTTGCCTTGAGGGCGAAGATTCAAGGGATGAGCAGGTTTGCCAGGAAGTCCTATTTCTATCCGGATCTACCAAAGGGGTACCAGATATCACAATACGAAGAATCATTCGCTACAGATGGCTATGTGATGATAGACAGCGATGGGAAACGAAAGAAGATACGTGTAAAGAGGATGAACCTTGAAGAAGACGCTGGTAAGTCGATTCACGAGCAGAGCACGACTCTTGTGGATTTCAACAGATGCGGAGTTGCTCTTCTTGAGATAGTCACAATGCCCGATCTGAAAAGCCCGGAGGAGGCGGTCGCATATCTCAGGACGGTCAGGAGACAGCTGCAGTATGCGGGAGTCTCCTCATGCGACATGGAGAAAGGGCACTTCAGGTGCGAGCCGAACGTGTCTGTTCGGCCGGCCGGGTCAGATAAGCTTGGAACGCGGACTGAGCTCAAGAACTTGAACTCATTGAAAGCAGTAGAAAGGGGCTTGAGGTTTGAGATTGAAAGGCAGATAGGCTTGCTCAAGAGAGGAGAGCAGGTTGTTCAGCAGAGTCTGCTCTGGGACGAGAAAGAGCAGAAGGCGGCTCCCATGCGGGCCAAAGAGGAAGCTGAGGATTACAGGTATTTCATAGAGCCGGATCTCGTTCCTCTGATCGTGGACACTCCGTGGGTGGAGAAGGTCAAATCGGACGTGCCAGAGCTTGCTGATGATAGAGCGGAGAGATTTGTCAAAGAATATGGGATAAGACCGTATGACGCTGGAGTCCTCACATCCACAAGAGAACTTGCTGACTACTATGAGAGAACAATAGGGTTTCACAAAGACCCCACCGGGCTGGCCAACTGGATAAGTACTGAGGTCCTTGGCTTGATGCATGAAAAGGGGATAGCAATCAGAGAACTGAAGGCCAGGCCGGAACATCTTGCTGAGCTTTTCGACCTGATAGCAGATGGCTCGATAAACAAGAAGATGGCCAAAGAGATATTCATGGAGATGGCAGAGAAAGGGATGGGGGCTAAGGCGATTGTGTCTCAAAAGGGCTTAAGACAGGTGACGGACGAAAAAGAACTGGAGGATATGATAACAAGGGTTTTGAGCGAGAACCCGAAAGAAGTGGAGAGATACTTTGGTGGGAAAGATGCGCTCTTTGGATTCTTTGTAGGGCAGGTGATGAAGGCAAGCAGGGGTAAAGCCAACCCGAAACTGGTAAACGAAATACTTAGAAGGCAACTGGACAAGCGTAAGAACTCCCCCAATTCCCAGTAACGACTGCCGCGCTGTCACCATTTTGAGACCCGGGTTTCTGGAGTAGCCGAGCTTGATCGACGTCTGAGCGCGCCACCCCGTGAGACGGGGCAGGCAAGTGGCGCTACTCCAGTGTCAGGTTCAATGAGACAAGCAGGATGAAGCGACATCGACCGCCACACATCTATGTTGACAACGCCGACTATTTCTTGACAATGGCCACCTATGAACATCACTCCCTTTTTGACACTGATGAGAAAAAGTGGTTGCTGAAAGCAGCACTGGATCATGCTGTAAACACATCGGGGTATTTTCTCCATGGTTGGGTTATCCTCTGTAGTCATTTGCACGTACTGATCAGAATCACGTTGGGAGCAACATTGCCCGGATTTGTGTCACGAATCACTGGAAAGAGTGGGATTGAACTGAACAAACTGGACGGCAAACCAGGGCGTCGTGTGTGGTATCAATATTGGGATCGTTGTGTCAGAAACGAATCCGACTTCTACGTGCGGCTAAACTATATACACCAGAATTGCGTGAAGCACGGTTATGTGGACGATATGAGTTTGTATCTATTCTCGAGCTATCGCGAGTACGTCGAGAGACGCGGGCAGAAGTGGGTAGATGAGTGCTTCAGGATGTACCCGGTTGTGGATTTCACCCCGGAGGAAGGTCTGGAGTAGCCCAACTTTCCCTCTACAAGCTTGGGATTTCGCTTCGCTCGGCGTGGGGGCGCGCCGCAAGCGGCGCTACTCCAAGGTCGAGGCAGGTAGTTTGGAGTAGCCGAGCTTGCTCGGCGTCTGAGCGCGCCACCCCGTGAGACGGGGCAGGCAAGTGGCGCTACTCCAGAGTGGAGGCTCGGAGCGATGTGATTGTGTTTTCTGCGTGTAGCCTAGAGGTAGTTTGGAGTAGCCGCCTGCCCGGGCCGTGCGACGGCCGGCCGTTTCACGGCCTCCCGAGCACTTTGGTACGCTCCTCGTGGAACGAGGCAGGCAGCATAAACTCCACCGAGGGGAGCGTGCCGAAGGGCGAACCGCCCCTACTCTTCTACCGGATCTTGGTCTGCTCTGGCGAGAGCGTCACAAGTCGTCCCTTGTATTCCTCGAGTGTGTGGTTCCTCAAGAAATGTTCCACCAGTGCGATTTCGTCCTCGATTTTTAGATTCCCGATTCGGAGATACACGATTCCGAGCACCATTGTGGAGTTAAACCGATACTGGTTAGTGAAGTGAAAATCCCTTGTGATCAAGAGGCGTGGACCATCCTGGGCCAGTTTCCAGACCTTCTCGTCGGGAATGCCCTTGCTTGCGATTTCAGAGATGTGCTCAACTTCGTGCCCCAAGGCCTTCAGACGGGGAGAAAGCGACCGTGAAACATTTTCGTCTACCAGGATCTTCACGCGGGCACTGTCTTTTCAGTGGCGAGATATGCGGCGTACTCAAGACAAGCGTTCACATCCTCTCGGGTGATCCGGGGGAAATTGCTGAGAACAGCCTCTACCGAATCACCCGCAGCCAGGTGGCTAAGAATGATCTGCACAGGAATGCGGGTATCTCTAATGCATGGCTCTCCGCCGGAAATAGCCGGATCAGAAACGATGCGGTCGTTCAGTTTTTTTGCCTGTTTCATCTCCATTCACTCTTTCTTACTGTGCGACGCTGATTTTACCAGAGACAACTCCATCACGTCAACAGGAAACTCCACTGCGATAGCCAGCTGTCTGCAGGCTGCGCAGCTTATAGGGTTCCGTAATGGGGGGAGTCTGGACTTGACAGAGGATGTTGGCCCAGATAGGATGAGCCCCAGCTAAAAAGGCACTCGTCCCAGGAGGCACCTATCCAAAGGCAAATGTCGGAGTCGAATAGATCAAGATTGATTCTGACGGTAGTAAGTGTGGTCTGTGCTCTCCTTGCTCTATTTCGCCTCATCAGCGGCCATTTCCCAACTGCCAGATTGTGGGGCCTCAACCATCTAGCCTATTTCCCACTCCATTTCAGGATTTTGATTACGGTCGCAGGGCTTCTCGTTTGCCTGCCGGCAATACGCACCCTAGCCCTCAGAACAATGGAGAGACTTTTAGCAGTAAGGATTCCACTTAACAAACACTTGCTCCATCTTAGCATCGCCATCGGTTCTCTTCCAGTCTTTTGGTTCTTCAGATCTTCGACACCGCTTCTCGGCGACGGAACTCTTCTGATTACTGAGTTGAATCAAGGGATCAGTACAGCGACAATTCGGAAAGAACCGCTCACGGTTCTTGTCAACTTCCATCTTTCTCGATTACTGAACCGATTTTTCAGTTGGGATGTGGAAACTACCTGTGCCGTAATTGGCTGTGTATTGGGGGTTCTCTTCGTCTTTTTGGTGTTGAGATTTTTGGATTTCCTGAAGGTCTCTTCAGCAACCAAGTGGTTATTCTTCACGGTCATAGTTATCATGGGAAGTTCTCAGTTGTTCTTCGGCTATCTTGAAAACTACACATTCCACTACGTGACAGTGTTCGCGTACATACTTTTGGGCATGCGCTTCATAAAGGGACGCCGACATCTTGTTCTGCCATTATTATTATTTCTTCTGTGCTTCGGCTTCCACAATCAGGCGGTGGTTCTGTCCCCTTCGCTCCTTTTTCTCTTGGTCTTCTCCCTCGGGAGGAGAAAGCCCATTGTCATGCGCTTTCTAACGTTCAGAAATGTTTGTGCCGGTGCAATCATAAGTCTGTTTGTCTTCGCTGGGATTTACTTCTTGAAGGGATTTCATATCGAGGGTGGCATTTTCTTACCGCTGATCCGACCCCTGGGAAGAGGCGACTTGTATACACTCTTCTCCGGCAACCATCTCATTGACATTGGCAATCAGCACCTCTTGATATCCTCATCCGGTATTATTCTGGTATCAGCGCTGATACTTTCCTCGTGGCGAAAGATTGACTGGAACGACCCCAACATCTCTTTTTTGTTTCTTGGCGCCTTCTATTTGCTAATTTTCAATTTCGTAGCGGATCCGGAGCTTGGGATGGCCAGGGATTGGGATCTATTTGCGACCAGTGGGATCGGCTACACCGTGCTCGCCGTCTTCCTCGTGACCAGGGTGGTGCGCGAAAAAAACTTTGCCCGGCACCTGGGGGTGGTTCTTGCTGGGACAGCAGTGGTCGCGGCGGTTCCTTGGTTCTTGATAAATGCCAACGAAAGCCGTTCCGTCGAAAGGTTCAAGAACCTCTTGGCACTTGGCGGCGAACGAACCGACTATGGGTATGAGGTCCTTGGTATTTTCTACAGAAAGAAAGGGATGACTGATGATGTCATCAGTGCGTTAGACAATGCCATCGAGGTCAATGCAGAAAACCCAAGATACTATATTATGCTGGGCAATGCCTACAAGAAAAAAGGACTATATGAACAGGCTATTTCTCAACACCGGCATGCAATTCAAATGAGACCCAATTACGCGCCGGCTTACATAAATCTTGGCTCTGTTTTTGCCAGGCAACACAGATATGAAGAAGCGTTGACAGCATACAAAAAAGCAGCCGAACTCGCGCCGAGAGTTCCCGAAACCTATAACAACATAGCCGACGCCTATTACCACATGGGGAAGTACGATCTAGCATGGAAGAATTTGAGAATTGCGGACAGTTTGGGGTTTGAAGTCAACCCAAAATTCATCAAGGCACTAGAACGAGTATCTGAAGAGCCGAAGTGATCCGGTTCCCGTGCTATGTGCCGTCCCCAAACGAGGCTCTGTGTTGTTGTTGGGGTGGGAGGGTATAGGATTTTCGTAGTTTAGATGGTGCAGAGGAGGGTTGGGGGGGATTTCGTGTGTTAGGGTATAGAGTACAGCGAGTATATAGGATGTTTTGAGAAATTTCTTGACAGCCCATAGTAAATCCGGTATACAATAGTACTTCAACAAACCACAGCGAACCTGACTGCCTTAAGCCGTAAAAAGTGTAACTTCCTCAAAGGGGGTAGTATGGTTAAGAAAAGTTTGTTTGTAGCGCTGGCACTTGCCGTGGTTGTGGTAGGCGCCATGGGATCATACAGGGCTACAAGTTCAAGGCCCGGTTTTCCTGACAGGCCTGTGACCGCCATGATGCCCGCGCCTGATGAAACCATCATCTATGACGACAGCCTGCTATTTCCTATCATGATTTTTGATGACATCGACAGATATTGGGCCGTTTATTTTCCTGCTAAGCCCGAAACTGCCTGTTCGGTGAAAGCCGGGCTAATAAGTATTTACGTGGGGCCTCCGACTGCCCCGGTGTGCAGTTTCTTTGTCTGGGACGAGGCTGGTGGGTTTCCAGGAGAGCCACCTGTACGTGAATCCACATTCATTCCAACTGGTTTTCCAGCGTGGGACAGAGTTGACGTAGAACCCGTTTATGTAACTGCGAGGGACTTCTACATTGGATATTGGCTTCCAAACGCAGGGTTTCCCGACCCGGAGCAGGACGTGCCGGCTTGCGACCTAAGTGGTCCAAGTGGACTCAGTTGGGTGTCGATGTTGCGGCCCTTTTGGGACCTTGTCCCGGTCATGTTCTTTGGATATATGGACCTGGGTATAAGAGCTATAGTCAGTTGTTACCCTCTTCCCCGGCACGACGTCGAACCGACGCAGCTTTTCGGGTTGCAGGATACTATTAACTGCGCCGATACTCTAAGATTAGAGGCCGAGGTGTTCAATCCTGGTGACTCGACCGAGAGCTTTGACGTGACCATAGAAATTGATACGACGGGCCTTCTTGTCTACACTAGCACGCGACCGGTCTCCAATCTGGTCCCGCTGGGCCGCGACACTGTTACATTCGATCCGGATTGGGTGGTTCCGGGAGTCGACAGTATGGACTACAGTGTTGTGGTCTATACGGAATTAGCCGGTGATGACAGCACAGAGAACGACACTCTCTTAGATTCGACATTCAGCTTCTGTGTGTGGATCGATGATGTGGGTCCACTGGGTCTCAATGCTCCTGGAGATTCCGTGTGGTGTGACTCCACTGTCGATGTCCAGGCCGCGGTACGCAACTACGGAAACCGATCCGAGACCTTTTACTTCAAAATCCTCATAGATGATTCTCTCGGAGCGCCTGTTTATGCCGAGAGCGTGAGTGTGACAAGTCTCACGCCTGGTGACTCCAACGTCGTATTCCCCCAGTGGCCGGTACCTGTTACCGACAGCATGAACTACACGGTCAGCATGATAACACTCTTGGCAGGGGATATAGATACGATAAACGACACTCTGATGGACGCGGTCTTCAGCAGATGCTTCTTCATAAGGGATGTTGGAGCCGTATCTGTTGTGATGCCGGGAGACACAGTGCTCTGCGACAGTGTATATACTCCCGAGGCTGAGGTCACGAACTATGGTGAGTTGACAGAAGACTTCGATGTTAAGTTCTTGATCGACACATCAGGGACCTACGTCTATGGAGACACATCAACAGTCTCCCTGCTAGCGCCTGCTGGGACTACAAATGTAACCTTCACGGGCTGGACAGTCCCTGTAGTGGCTGGCATTAACTACAACATTACTGTGTCCACTATCTTTGCTCCGGATATGAACTCTGGAAACGATGCTATTGCTGACAACACCTGGGGGAGGTGTGTGCAGAGGGATGTTGGAGCAGTATCTGTGGTGGTGCCCGGGGATACCGTATTGTGCGACAGCCTGTATGTTCCTGAGGCTGAGGTGACCAATTACGGTGAATTGACAGAAGACTTCGATGTTGAGTTCTTGATCGACACATCAGGGACCTACGTCTATGGAGACACATCAACTGTCTCCCTGCTAGCGCCTGCTGGGACTACGAATGTAACCTTCGCGGGCTGGACAGTCCCTGTAGTGGCTGGCATTAACTACAACATTACTGTGTCCACTATCTTTGCTCCGGATATGAACTCTGGAAACGATGCTATTGCTGACAACACCTGGGGGAGGTGTGTGCTGAGGGATGTTGGAGCCATATCCGTGGTGGTGCCAGGAGATACTGTACTCTGCGACAGCCTGTATGTTCCTGAGGCTGAGGTGAGTAATTTCGGAGAATTTACCGAGTCGTTCTCGGTTGAGTTCCTCATTGACACGTCAGGCGTTAACGTGTACGCGGATACGGTGGATACTGCACTTGCGCCGCCTGACACGCTCAACCTGACTTTCGCTGGTTGGGTAGTTCCTCAGGTGGATGCCATCAGCTATGACATAACGGTGTCCACGATTTTTGCCCTGGATATGAATTCTGCGAATGATGCAGTTGCTGACAGCACCTGGGGTATGTGTCTATGGTTCAGAGATGTGAGTCCCGTTGCCATCACGTGGCCCGTGGACACTGTCTACTGTGACAGTTCTAGTGCAGTGACAGCCCGCGTCACAAACGACGGACAGATCAGCGAGGACTTTTCCGTGGAAGCTCTTATTGAGACCTCCGGAGTTGCCATCTACGCCGAGACTACAGACGTGACGGGGTTGGTGCCGAATGATACGACGGACGCGGTATTTCCTGCCTGGACAGTTCCGCAGCTTGACTTCTTCTCATACGACGTAACAATAACCACACTTCTGGCAGGTGATGCCGTTGGTGCGAACGATACTTTGATAGGAACGACTTACGGGCTCTGTCCTCTGCACGATGGCGGAGTGGTGACCATAGACGCCCCACCTGAAACCGTGGACGTGGACAGTACTTACACCCCGTGTGCCACTGTCCACAATTACGGAAACAGGGCGGAAACGTTCGACGCGATTTGCACGATTAACGGGTACACTGACACCTCCACAGTAAGCAACCTGCTGCCCGATTCGAGCGTTCAGGTGTGCTTCCAGAACTGGTCTGCGCCCGGGCTCGGCCAATATACGATGTGTGTGAAGGCGTATGTGGTGAATGATGGGAACGCTGCGAACGATTCCCTATGTCAGGTGATTGAGTCTGTTACGGGTGTCGAGGAATCTCGTCTCTTTTCACGTGTTCCGAGGAGGACCCAGGTCTTCCAGAACAGTCCGAACCCATTCTCCAGAACCACTTCTATTGAATACGCCATCTCTAAAGAGGCGGCTGTGAGGTTATCCGTGTACGACGCAACAGGCCGTGTGGTTAAGGTTCTGGTTGCCGAAAACAAGTTAGCTGGTTATTACACAGCTAACTGGAATGGAACGGACGAAAACGGAATTGCGGCGCCGAGCGGTATCTACTTCTATAAACTTGAGTGCGGCAGGATTGTAGAGTCAAGAAAAATGGTGATTGTTAGGTAGGATTTGCCAGAAGGCGAACTGGCTGTTTCCGCCCGGGTTGGATTGCCCGGGCGGAGCTCTTTTGTTCCTTGTCTTGCAAGCACTTACAGAAAATGTTGTCGTTGTTTCCTTAGTCCCGTCGCAACGAACAGTTGCGTTTTTGTCTATTTCCGAAAATTGTCTTGACACCTTTTTGTGTCCGGGGTATACATTATGTCAACAGACAGCAGTCGAATAGATACGTGCAACTTAGGGTTCTAGGCCATAAGGGGGTCAAGGATGCTGAAGAAAGGTTTGTTTGGTTTTTTGGCTCTTGCTGTTGTTGTGGCGGGTGCCATTGGTTCCTACAGCAGCACAAGTTCAAGGCCAGATCTTTATGGGATGCTTCCATCTAAGATGATGCCCGCGCCTGATGAGACCATCATGTATGACGACGGCGGGCTGTTTCGTGTCATGATCATGGACAACTTGGACAGGTATTGGGCCGTACAGTTTGTTCCTGACAGCCTCTGTTCTTTGAAGGCAGGTCTGACTGCCATCTATGTCGGGGGGGGAGCTCCGTTTTGCAGTTTCTTTGTTTGGGAGGACCTTGGTGGTATGCCATTGGAGCCGCCCATTTATACGGATACATTTACCGCTGCTAGTTACCCGCTTTGGTACGCTAGTGTCCTGAGTCCTGCTTACATAACCGCAGATACTTTCTGGATTGGGTATTGGCTACCAAACGCAGGGTTTCCCGACCCGGAGCAGGACGTACCGGCTTGCGATATAACGGGCCCACAAGGTTGGAGCATGGAAGCGATTGTCAGACCGGGATGGGCACCCATCTGGGGGTCGTTTCCTGGATTTATGGATCTCGGTATCAGGGCAGTTGTGAACTATTTCAAACCGCTGCGTGATGTTGGCCCTACTGCGGTATTGAGTCCCGGTGATAGTGTTTATTGTGACAGCACGTATCCAATCCAGGGGAGGGTGGAGAACTTCGGTCAGCAGACAGAGACATTTAATGTTCGTTGTGAGGTAGACTCATCCGGGTTTGTATTTCTAGATTCGACGAAGACGGTGAACAACCTAGCTGCTGGTGACAGTGTTGATGTTACGTTCAGCACAGGTTGGCAGGTTCCTCTTGTAGATGCTATGGATTATGGGATAACGATAACGACGCAGATGGTGGGTGATGGTGATCCGACGAATGATACTCTTGTGGACACCACGTCGAGCGAGTGTTTGTGGATACGGGATGTTGGTCCTACTGCGGTATTGAGTCCCGGTGATAGTGTTTATTGTGACAGCACGTATCCCATTGAGGCCAGGGTGGAGAATTTTGGTCAGCAGGCGGAGACGTTTGATGTTCGTTGTCAGGTGGACTCATCCGGGTTTGTATTTCTTGATTCCATCAAGACGGTGAGCAATCTGGCTGCTGGTGACAGCGTTGATGTTACGTTCAGCACAGGTTGGCAGGTTCCTCCTGTAAATGCGATGGACTACGGGATAACGATAACGACGCAGTTGGTGGGTGATGCTGTTCCTGCGAATGATGTTCTTGTGGACACGACGACGAGTGAGTGTCTTTGGATACGGGATGTTGGTCCTACTGCGGTATTGAGTCCTGGTGATAGTGTTTATTGTGACAGCACGTATCCCATTCAGGCCCGTGTGGAAAACTTTGGTCAGCAGACGGAGACGTTTGATGTTCGTTGTCAGGTAGACTCCTCTGGGTTTGTATTTCTTGATTCCATCAAGACGGTGAACAACCTGGCTGCTGGTGA
>SOJN01000054.1 GCA_004376575.1 candidate division TA06 bacterium
AACGTCGCCAGCCGTAGTTATGCTACCGTGGGAGGCGGATATAGGAACAATGCCACTTACTACTATTCGACGATAGGGGGCGGATATTACAACAATGCCAGTTACTACTATTCGACCGTGGGAGGTGGATATAGAAATACTGCGACCCGCTATAGGGCAACGGTGGCAGGTGGAGGTTACAATACTGCGAGCTCTGATAATGCAACCGTGGGAGGCGGATATAGGAACAATGCCACTTACTACTATTCAACCGTGGGAGGTGGATATTACAACACTGCCAGCGGCAGGTATGGGACGGTACCCGGCGGATACAGGAACAGGGCTTATGGGTACTACAGTTTTGCAGCGAATAGTAATTCGTATGTCCCGTCTAACCGCTCCAACTCAGCTGCGTTCAATGGGCAGACAGCAACATCATCATCGCAGACTCGCGTCGGGCTCCTTTCAAAGGCTGCGGGTAGTTTTACCATAGACCACCCGGTCGATCCGACGAACAAGATCCTGAACCACTACTTCGTGGAGTCGCCTGAAATGGTGCTCATCTACAGGGGTGTTGCTCATATCGGCGAAAACGGACGGGCCGAAGTTCACCTGCCCGACTACTTTGACGCACTCAATCGGAACCCTATGGTTCAGTTGACCGGGGTAGGTACTTCCGACGTGTTTGTTGCAGAGGAGTTTAGGGGGAACAGCTTTGTCATAGGCGGAAAGCCCGGCACAAAGGTCTACTGGACTGCCACCGGAGACCGTAAGGATCAGTCTGCGGAGATAGCCCGGATCATCATGCCTGTGGAGCAAGCCAAGGACAAAGACCTTGCCGGACGTTCCCTGGATGACGAGTTCTTGGTCAGCACCAGGGCGCAGCTTGAAGAGATGGGCCAGGCAGGCCGGTTCCAGTTCCGAACCCAGGCGGGACGAGAGAGATACGAGGAATCCCGCCGGGCGCCGGAAACAGATGACCTGTCCAAGTGAGGAGGGAACCATGAATAGACAATGGAAGCTTCTTACAGCTGCCCTGACCTTACTTTCAACAGTGCTCTTCTTTTCGGTTGCGTTGGCGGGTGAGAGCGCAAACTACAGGAGCTATCCTCAGGTTCTGGACAACGGAGGCGGCAAACCCGCTTCTCCTACCTACCAGGCCAGGGCATCAATAGGACAGCATGTGATCGGACCCTCAGAGAGCGCTGAGCACACCTTCTACGCGGGCTACATCTACGCCGTATACGCCCATCCCGCTCCGATAACTAACAAGAATATCGCAATTTCGCGCCTTGAAGGGATCAAGTCTGACATACCTGAGGAAGACTGGAAGAAAGTGGATGAAGCCATAAGCAAGATAGAGGAGAGCCTCAATTCCATGTGGTGGATAGGTCCGTGGCATGTGAGTCAGGGTAAGCGCGAAAAGAAAAACATGGGTGGTCTTGCTTCGAATGAGTCGGCTACCAAGGGTGATTTGACGCTCGGTGGTCAAGTACCAGAGGGGCTTGTCGACCTTGGTGAAAAGAGGTATGGCGACAATGTCTTCAAGAAGGAGAAGGGAGCGGCGAAGCATGTGAAGACAGAGTTGTTATCGAAGAAGTATCCTCCGGAAGTAATAGAGGAGTTGCTTGCCGTAGAGTGGAATATCATGGATGCTGACAGCACGCTTGCTCAGGTGAAGATAGTGGAGGCTGAGCTTTCTGGTGGAGACCCGGCGGAGTTGGAGAAGGCGCGTGAAGCCATGGAGAAAGCGGAGAAGGAGAAGGAGAAGAGGCGCCCCGAATACGGTCAGGTTGTTGACTTCTATGGCAAGGCATGGCATCACGCGGTCAGGGCTGAAGAGAACAGCAGTCTCATTCAGCAGGTTCAGGTCGCCTCTATTGGTGGCTCCAGGCCAGTTTTCGCTCTGGGCAGGCCGTATCCTAATCCTTCGCGTTCAGGTTCATGTGTCAGGTATGGGATAGCTGAGGTGTGCAACATGAGCCTGAAGATATATGATATTTCTGGAAGGCTTGTCCGGACGCTTGTCGATGAGACGAAGTCGCCTGGCTACTATGCTTGCGAATGGGACGGCAGGGATGAGCGAGGAGTGAGCGTCGCCAGCGGCATGTACATCTATCGTTTCATAGCTGGTCCGTTCAGCGGTAAGAGAAAGGTGGTAGTGCTCAAGTAACTATTGAGGAATCACAAATGACAATGTGTAGGGGCGTATAGCCTTACGCCCCTACTTTGTAAGATACTCTGAGTGAAGAACATGCGAGAGAAAATGGGCTCAATCATTGAACCCTTTCAATAATCATGCTAGAAACATCATCTGTACCTGACAGTGGATCGTGCATAAGAAGACTCTCATGAACCTGCAATCGCAGTAGTAATGCGCTTCTTGACGAACTCACCGTCCCAAACGAAGTTCTATTTGTCACTAAAGAACACATGAGAATAGCAACACTTTATGAGTATTATGCGCATCCTGAGTGAAACGAAGGATCTGCTGTTGCTGTTCAGCTGTATGGCACTGGCGAAGAGATCATCAAAAGCAGATTCTTCCCCCCTTCGCCTAATCGGCTTCGGGGGACTTCGCCCGACTCAGCGCTATCCCCTTAGTCGGGCTTGCGTCTTGTAGTGTTGCTGGGGACAGCCCCCCAATTTTACAATTATGACCAAACCACCTTAAGTCATTTAATCCCGAAGGGTTATCAGACATGCTCAGCACCCTCCCCCAGGATTTGGGCGCGTAGGTTCTCCTAACAAGCCCCAAAATTGTAAAACTTGGTGCCTGCCCCCAATGCAGTTTGTTGTAACTGTTTTTTGTAGGGGCGCGGCGTGTCCTCCGAAGCCACGAAGGGCGAAGGAGGAGCCTGCCCTCCGTAGCTTCAGCGGAGGAGGGTTCCCGCGCCCCCTACTTTTCTAATTTCGCAATTTCGAATGTGTGGGGAGGAGCTGAGAGGAATTTCGAAGGCGTTGGGGCAGGGTTGAGTGGAATTTCGAAGGTGGTGAGGAGAGTGGAGTGGAATTTCGAATCATTGGTTGGGGCTGACAGCTCGTCAAGTTTGATGTTACACGTTGACCGCGACAATATTATCTGTTAATCTTTTTTTGCTTCAGGGAAACAGGAGGGTTTGGTGCAGAAGGTTCGTGTTGGAATTATCGGGGCAGGAACAATAGCTCAGGTGGCTCACGTTCCCTCATTCAAAAAAGCGAGGAACTGCGAACTTGTTGCTCTTGCCGATCCAGACGAGAGAAAACTAAGGCACCTGGGGGACAGGTTCGGCATACCACATCTTTATGCCGACCATGAGCAGCTTATCCGATCAGACCACCTGGACGCAGTGGTCATATGTGCCCCCACCTACTTGCACGCACCGATGGCTCTTGAGGCCTTTGATTATGGAAAGCACGTATTATGCGAAAAGCCCCTGGCCTTGGATGCCGCCTCCGCCCAGGAGCTGGTCTCCGCTGCGGCGAAAGCTGACAGATTGTTGATGGTTGGCCTGAACTACAGGTTCAGACCCGACGCCCAACTGTTGAAAAGTCTGATCGACGAGAACGAGCTGGGAGATATATACTACATGAAGACAGGTTGGCTCCAAAGAATGACTCATGCTGCAGTGGACTCCTGGAAGCATAAGAAGAAAAATGCAGGAGGCGGCGTCATCTTGAACCTGGCCATTCACATGATAGAACTGGTCCTGTGGTTTGCGGAGAAGAAGAAGGTGGTTGCGGTCGATTCGCTTGTTTACAAGAGGTCAGAGGAAGAAGAGGTTGAGGATTCTGCCTTCATTCTTCTCAAATTTGATGAGGGTTCATCTGCCACTGTTGAGGTCTCCTGGACCTTGATATATGAGAAGGACATTACCTATTTGAATGTGTTTGGTACTGAGGGCGCTGGCTTGCTTCATCCTCTGAGGATTCACAAGTTGATGTTGGGCAACCCTGTGAACGTTACTCCCCGGCTGAGATCAGTGGGGAATCCGTTTAAGGTCTCCTATGACCTTCAGGCAGCACATTTCATCGACTGCATAAGGAAAGGCGAGCGACCATTTACTCCAGGTGAGGATGGTGTCTTGATAGCAAAGATAACGGATGCAGCGTATGAGTCTTCAAGAAAAAGAAGAGAGGTGAGGCTTGATTGAAACGTAACCCTTACCCTCTGGCAGTAGCATCCGGAGTCCTTCTTGCTTTGTCCTTTCCCCCGTTGCCTTTTGGTTTTCTGGGATTCATTGCGTTTGTACCGCTGCTTGCTGGTACAAGAGGAAAGCCTGTCGGTATTGTATTCCGCAGTTCAATGCTGGGTGGTATCACCTTTGGTGTGTGTCTGTTGTACTGGATAGCAAACATGTGGGTGGAGCCAAACATCAGACCATTTCTCATCGGCGGTGTTGGTCTGCTCGGTGTCTATATGGGGTTTGCCTTTGCATTCCCATTCCTTGGTTTGGCCTTCGCAAGGCTGGCCTTTGGCGCGCTGGGCCTGTTGTGTTTCCCCTTTTTCTTCGTTGGCCTGGAGTTTCTGAGGTCGCTCTCACATTTGGGCTTCCCGTGGGGGAGTCTTGCATATACGCAGACCAGCTACGTAAAGCTCATACAGTTTGCTTCATTCACAAGCGTGGCCGGCGTCTCATTCTGGGTGGTATCTATCAATCTCGCCCTATATTTTCTCCTTTTCGCAAAAGTGAGAAGGCGGGTTAGGTTCATCTCTCTTGCCTTTCTCATATTGGCATTCTGGCTTCCCATAACGCACTGGCAAATGTTGCATAAGTTCTACGGTGGGAGCTCGGTGAGGGTTGCGCTCGTCCAGGCTGAGGTTCCTCCCTCCTTGAAGAGGTTGGAGGAAGATGAGAAGAGGTTGAGGGTTCTATTTGGTGAAACCTACCGTCTCGCAAGAGACGAGACTGATCTGATTGTGTGGCCGGAGAGCGCTGTACCAGGCTATTTTAGGAAGGAATTGGACTACCTCCACCGAGTACAGAAGGTGGCAGACTCGGTTGATACTCCGATACTGCTGGGCGCAAACGACCTGAAGGAGAGGGGAGGTGATGGAAAGTACAAGTATTTCAATGCGCTCTTTCTTGTTTCACCCCAGAGAGGCATTGTGGACAGCTACCACAAGATTCAATTGGTCCCGTTCGGAGAGCGGCTTCCATTTGATGATGTGTTTCCCAAACTGAGGGACGTTCCGCTTGGGCAGGGGAACTTTTCCCCGGGTAAGGAATTCAAGCTAATGAAGATTGGCCAGGTTAAATTCGCCCCGCTCATATGTTTCGAATCTATCTTCCCGAGGCTGGTGAGGAGATTCGTCAACAATGGTGCACAGTTCTTGGTGAATTCTACGGATGATGGGTGGTGGGGGAGAACGAGCGGGCAGTTCCAGCTCGCTGAGATGGCTATACTGAGGTGCATAGAGAATAGAATATCCATGGCCAGATGTGCGAACACTGGTGTATCTATGTTCATAGATCCGTATGGTAGGGTGAAGGGAAGGACGAAAACATACGTAAGAGTGACGCAATCTGCTTCCATCTCCTTGAAAGTAGGGGAAACCTTCTATTCAAGACACGGGGATGTTTTTGGCTGGACCGTGGTGGTCGTGGGTCTTGCTCTGATAGGATTGATTGTGATAAGGAGGAGGGTTGGGAAGTAGCCTCTTTTTGCTCAGATTAGGAGAGGAAATTGAGAAGGCGTGTACTTGGAAAGCCTTTCTGCACACCAAGGAGGTGAAATGAATAGGAAAGTTCTTGCTTCTCTTGTGTTCATCTTGCTGCTTGCTGGCTGCGCTCTTATCGCCAAAAGAGGTAGTCTCAAGAACTGCGAGTTCAAGTTCAAAGGTGTGGAAGTGACGGATTTCAGCCTGCCGGAAATGACTCTGACAGTGATGGTTTCTGCAAAAAACACCAACGACATTGATGTGGTTGTGGATAAGCTCTCTTATGAGCTCTTCATTAACGGGAAGAAGGCGCTTACGGGTTCGATGGGTCAGGGCGTGACCATAGCTCCTGGTGAGACTGATATTTTGAATACGACGGTTACTTTCAACACTGTAGAGATAGGACCTACGATCGCTTGGGCTGTCAAGGAGGGTAAGGCCAACTACGACCTGAGGGGGACTGTGCATCTGGGATCAACCAGGGGGACATTTGCCTTCCCGGTCTTCGTCAGTAAGTAGTTGCGCCTTGAACTGTCTTGCGTGCGGGTTCGACGGAAGGGGGATGTCTGGTGGCGGCCGGCTCCTTTGCTGCCTCGAGCCGATGTCCTATCTGTGTCAGTAGGGATAGCTATCCTGTGGCTGGATGAGACCTGACAGAGTGCCAGGGAGGTATGTATGTTGAGGAAAACTGTTCTGCTTGTGTTACTTTTGGCATTAGTGGGCTGTGTTACAACAGGGCCAAGAGGAAAGAAGAGCTTCATATTCATAAGTACTTCTCAGGAAGTAGACATTGGAAAGCAGGTTGCAGCAGACGTTGAGTCCAAAGAAAGAGTCCTTGGAGATTCTCAGGTTCAGAGTTACGTGAATAACATCGGTCAGAAGTTGGTCTCTGTCTGCGACCGCAAAGACATAAGGTATTCTTTCAAGGTTCTTGACAATGATGAGATAAACGCCTTTGCGTGTCCCGGTGGATTTATCTACGTGTATAAAGGGTTGTTGAAGACGATGAATAGTGAGGCAGAGCTTGCGGCTGTGCTCGGGCATGAGATAGCCCATGTGGTTGCCAGGCACTCCATCAAGAAACTTCAGCAGGTTTATGGCATCAGTCTGCTGATCAAGGTTGCTCTTGGTGAAAAGGGTAAGGCTGTACAGAACGTCGTGGGAGCGGCTGTGGGGTTGGCCCTCATGGGATATGGAAGAGATAATGAGTTTGAGGCGGATGAGTACGGAACTCTTTATCAGTACGAGGCTAGATACAACCCCGATGGGATGGTCCAGCTCTTGGGTCTATTCAAGTCTATGGAGAAGAATCCACCAGGAACTCTGGAGAAGCTCCTTTCAACGCATCCTCCAACGTCCGAGAGAATAACAAGAGTTGAGAAGCAGGTGGATGGATTCGGCGAGGGCGCGAAGAGCCTGCCCTATGGCGAGTCAGAATACGCGGCGATAAAAGCAAGACTGTAACGTTTGACCCAACACATTGGAACCACAAGATTACACGAGATTGCTGACACAAAAGACGAAATTACGAAACTACGAAATTGAAATCCGAGATTGCTTCGCGAGTCTGCAGTTTATGCCGCCTGCCCGGGCCGTTTCACGGCCTTCTGAGGCTATCCGAAAGGAGCCTGTCGAGGTGCAATGAGAAGTGGGGTTGTTGGCCCGGCGAAAAGCAGATCCTTCGGCTGACGCCTCCCCTCGACTCCGCTCGGGATTAACTCTTTGTAACGAACTCTCTGCGCTTCGCCTGTGACTTCTAACAAAGACTAAACAGGACGAAACATGCCCCGTGTATCTCGCTTCGCGAGAAACGGGGCGGGCCTCATCTTTTCTCTGGAAAAGCCGGGCCTTTTTGACTCCAGAATGACATTCGGTTTGTTGTAACTGTTTTTTGTAGGGGCGCGGTTCCCGCGCCCATCTGGTAGGGCAGGGAGACCCTGCCCCTACAAAACCGATGTACCGAACGCGGTTTGGGTCTAATTTCTATTTTCGAGGGTACGGTAGGGGGTAGATGGGAATTTCGAAGGTGAGGAAGAGGGAGGCGTGGAATTTCGAATCATTGCCTGGGGCGGATGGCTTCTAGGGTTGGGCGGCATCGGGAAGTGTGGTCAGCTTGAAGTCGAATTCCGGGCTCTGTTTGAAAGTGGCGAGAATTGAGCAGTATTTGTCTCTTGACAGTTCAAAGGCCCTTTGCATATCAGCCATTTTGACATCGCCCTCGGCCTTGAATTCACATTCTATTTTCGTATACCTCTTGGGATGCTCACCTGCCTGTTCACCGGTCACTTCTACTGTGAAGCCTGTCACATCTGCTCTTTTCTTTTTCAGTATTGAGACTATGTCATAGGCCATGCATCCTGCGAGGGAAAGGAGGAGCAAGGAGACAGGCTTGAATCCGCCCAGAGGTTTGTCCTCAGGCGGTATCGCCTCAAGGACGAACGAGTGCCCTAACTCGTCTTCAGCAATGAACTTCCCTTCTTTTGTCCATACCAGTCTTACCTTGATAGTCATTCTAGCCTCCCTCTTACTGTCACAGTCCAAGCCGCGTTCGTACCACAGGTTGAAAGGCTAACAGAAACAGAATGAAGAGTCAATCGGGTTCAGCTCTCCAGATCTTGAATCAAGGAAACCCGCCTCTTACTGTTGATCGCCTACTGAAACCAGATGTTGCCACCTGTCCTGTCTGGAGGACTACTGGTAAATGATTATAACCCGGGATGAGAAAAAGAGTAGTGCGCCGCGTTGCACATGTCTTTTTCTTACTTGGACTTAGGAATACAGAATCGGAATCGGTCTCTGGCATGGTTCTTGCTCAAGCATGGGTCAGGAGGTTAAGAACTATGAGAGTAGCACTTTCTGATCATAAGAATCTCTACGGAGAGCCAAACGACGAAGTGTCTCGCGACGAGCGATCTGAGCAAGAAGGGGAATGCACAGGTTCGCTGATTGTTGCTGACGCCGACATCCCGGGATTGAGCTTGGTCGACTTCGGTAGTATTCTGGGGATTTCGCTTCTGAGCTGTGCCGCCCATTCATCACGGCAGGGAGACGCTACCCAGGTGATAAATCTCTCGCAGGATAACGTTTGTAGCGAAGCAATTATGAGCGAGAACTCCTATTTTGTGCGCCATTCGAGTAACGTAGCGAGATACTCGCTTGCCATGGCCGACGCGATGCGCCTTCCAGTACAAGAGAAGAAAGCCATCTTCGTGGCCGGTTTTCTCCACGACATAGGGAAGTTGCAAGTAGCTCCGTCTGTCTTCTACAAAAAGGGTCCTCTTACTCCCGAGGAGTACGAAAGGATGAAAATGCATCCGTTCCTTGCAGTCAAAATGCTCTCGAATGTTACATTTCCATGGCCCATCAAGCCTCTGATTCTATACCATCATGAAAGATGCGATGGTTCAGGTTACCCCGAAGGTTTGGTAAGGGATGAAATCCCACTTGGCGCGAGAATAATCGGTGTCGCCGACTTCGTTGATGCTTTCAGTTCTAAGAGACTGTATCAGAGGGCACATTCACTCGATGAGCTTGTTGAGCGTATAATAATATACTCAACGACGATGTTTGACGATGTAGTATGCACCGCTTTGATGGACTTGATTGAAAGCGGAGTTCTCCGGATCTCTCAGGAGTCAGAAGAGGCGGAAGAGATGGGTTCGGATCTCGAGCAGACTCTCTTTATGGTCGATGGCAAAAACGGAATGGGATTTCTGTAAGAATTCTGGTCACTGCCTCCCTTGGAAGGCCCCCTTCTGGGGGCCTTTTCCATTGCATAGTGGATTCGTGTCTGCTAAGATGGCTTAAATGGTTGAAGGCAGCCTACCTATCTTCTTGCTGTTTGTTGTGTTCATCTCTCTGTCCGGCGTTGTTATGCCCGGGCCTGTTTTTGCGGCAACGGTTGCCAGAGGATACTCCAGCAAACACGCTGGTGCGTGGATAGCCCTGGGGCATGGCGCAGTAGAATTTCCATTGATAGCTCTAATCTACATTGGTGTCAGAACCATATTCGAGAAACCTCTTTTCATGGTAATCATGGGCATTGTGGGCGGCAGCATGCTTGTGTTTATGGGGTATAAAATGATACGAATGAGAATGGCCATAGAAGATGAAAGGAAAGGGAGCTCGGGGTCTTCGCTACTGGCCGGAGTTGCAACGACGGCGGCCAACCCCTACTTCTTTCTGTGGTGGGCTACCATTGGTGCTGCACTGGTCGTGAGGGCCGCGAGATTTGGAGCTATGATTGTCGCAGTGTTTGCAGTTCTGCATTGGGTGTGCGATCTTGGCTGGGACTATCTTGTTGCCTTTGTAGTTTATAAGATGAAAAGGTTCTGGGGAGGGAAGTTCAGAAAGATTGTGTTTGTGGGGTGTGGTTTGATGCTAATCGGATTCGGAATCTGGTTTATTGTATCTCCCCTGATGGCGCGTGGCCGGGCCACTTCTTCTAAAAGTGAAGACACCTTTGGCCACGTAGCCTGCGACGGTAGGGTTTTCTTTCAGACGCCTTATGCAGTATGCGCGCCATTCTTCCCCGAAGGGGACGTAGACCCTCATCCTGTCACCTTTGTCTAGGATAGACTGTCTGAGGTTTTGTGTGACTCCCAGCAGCATCTGGAACTCATAATCAGAGTTCTTGCACCCCAGCTTTCGAATAATCTTGTAGCTTCCGTCGACCAGGTAGTTGTCATGTGTTGCAATTCCCACATAGCAACCACCTTTGAGGAGTTCTTCCAGAAGTAGGAGGAAGTTGTCTCTTACTCCCTGCCTGTCGCAGTAAGCAATCTCTTCAGGCTCGATGTAGACTCCTTTGCAGAGCCTGACATTGCCCTTTTCGGAGACGAGTCTTCTAACATCATCAAGCGTTCTTCTGAGACATGCTTGTACTACTATTCCCACATTTTGATGATTCTTCTTGAGCAAATAGTAAATGTCAAGAGTTTCTGTGGTGCATGTGTGGTCTTCCATGTCTATTCTCACGAATCTCCCAAAGGATTCTGCTTTTTCGACGATGGAGCCAATGTTCCCGTAGCAGTATTGCCTGTCGAGTCTCAGTCCCAATTGGGTCGGCTTGAGAGAGACTCCGCTGTCCACGTCGCTTGACTGGATCACATCCAGAAGCTTATGATACAACTGAGTGGCCTTGTGAGCGTCTTCCCTATTGATGGTGTCTTCGCCGAGCACATCAAGTGTTGCGCAAATTCGCGCATCATTGAGGCTCTGTGTTGTAGAGATTGCAGCTTCCATGCTGGCACCAGCGATGTACTTTTTGGAGAACTGCCAGAGGATCGGCTTTGGAATGAAGGGAAGAAGAGTTGCAATGGTCTTGTTGAAAACATTCATCTGAAGGATCCTCGTTCTGAGAGTGACAATTCTTAGAGACTATAATACCAGTTCCTCGGTGATCCACTTGCTTTTGTCCAGGTAGTCCCCATCCTCGTCTTTTGCAAACCTTTCATTGGTCATCAAAGCCAGATTCTCTTTGTCCTCAGGTGGCAACCTATCAATACATCCAGACAAGGCATGGGCCTCCAGATAGCCTAGATAGTGTGCCTTCATTATGCCACTTCCACTACAACCGCACACGGTCGCGAGCCCGTCGTCACGGTTCACGATTATGGGGGCGTCATCTGGTGTTGTGTGATAATGTCCCCAAACGTAGTTGGGGCTCCTCAGGTTTTGAAATCCCGGCAGATACAGGTCTAGGTAGAACCGAAGTCCTGAATGGTAAATGGATCTTCTCCCGCTCGATCTCTCAACCTCATCTTCGTTGTGGTGGGCGTACCCCACCATCAGTCCTTCGGGAGAGCTCCTCATAAATGCTCCGCCTGGAAATATCACCATAGGTATGTCACTCAGTGCACAGGACTCGCCGCTCAGCTCGATGTGGAAAAACTGCCGCATGACAGGGTGCGCGTCCACATGAAGATCATGTGGCGCCAACAGCTTGTTCGACCAGATACTAGCAGCAACCACCACTTTGTCTGCCAGGATTCGTTCGTCATTTCTCAACTTCACCCCTTCAACACGACCATGTTCATATGTTATTTCCATGACCTCTGTATCTGTTCTGGTTCTACCGTTCTTGGAGCGTCGTATTTCAGACCGCAAGAAATCGACTAGATCCGAGGGTTCCAGGAATCCGCAATCTCCACAGAAATATCCTCCGGCAATGGTGTCCACACTGATTCTATCACTACTGACCTTCTTGAAGAATCGAGCGAAGTCGGGCTCAGGGAGAAGGTTGGGGTCGTTGATGTAGCCTTCGAATTCCTTCGTGCCTTCAGAGGGAGGCTCAATCATCAACCCGGGGACCTTCTGAGCGAGCCGGTCAGGACCCAGATATGTCACATCAACTCCTGAACCAGCTATCTTCTCGAAAACGGACTGAAGCTTATTCAATTGGGGGAGGCCCAGCATCCACAAGTACCCACTGGTTCTGAGGCCGATGTCTCTCTTGTTTGATATGGCTTTCAGCTTTTCAATAGTATGTCTGGTAGCTTTTATGTTGACGGTGCTGGAGAACGCGCTTCTAAAACATGCTGCGCTCTTGGCAGTATTCTCCTGGCCCAGTTGGCTCTCTTTCTCAATCAGAAGGTACTGAACTTCTGGGAAGGTCTGCGTAAGCTCATACGCGATGGAGGCTCCGATAATGCCACCACCAACAATGATTACATCAAAGCGGTTTCCCATGTTCTTTCCGACCTTGGGCATCGGTCAAAACTGTGCACTTCCGGACTGAAAAACACTCAGTAGACGTATATCTCGAGGCTAGCGGTTCGATTGGGGTTTAGAAACGATAGGATACAATCATCAGCTCGTAGACCGTGCAGTAAAATTTCGTTGATGAATCCTGCGATGTTCCTGGGTGGAAAGTTGATATCTAGCCAGGCGATCCAGGATCTCCTCATAGGTCGAGTTTGCCCGAGTATTGGTTCTCAGTGATTCCGCGACGACCTCTTGATAGGCCCCATTTTTTCGGGAAGTTATCAGATTGAGGGGATGGTGTCAACACCCAATGAGATGCAAAAAAAGAGAAGGAGAGAAAAAAAATCTTGACAAAGGAGAGCACGAGCACTATTGTGGGTGGCAAGAGTACTTGTATTTGTACAAGTTCGCAAATCATGATGGCAGGGGAAGTATTAAAGTTGGTCAAGGGACTTACGAGGGACAAACTCTCCTACTTCGTACGCGCAGGGTATGTATCTCCCAGGAAGGTGAAGCGGGGCTCTCTTGATCAGAACCAGTTTAGCGAGAAAGACGCTTTTCTCATAGGGCGGGCCTGGGAGTATATGACCAGATACCAGACCAGTCCCAAGGCTGCATTCGAGAAAGCCGCTCGTGACTATCCGCAGATGGGTTTCAATTTCGAGAGCTCTTCCACTTCTGATTCCCAAAGAGGGAAGGGAGGGGATGGGTAAGGAAGAAGGAGGTGAGTCAGATGCCGGTAAAGAAGAAGAAGGCGACAAAGAAGAAGAAGGCGGCAAAGAAGAAGACGACAAGGAAGAAGAAGAGGAAATAATGTAAGTTGGGGGTGGGGTGGTGGTGAGGTGTATCCGGAGAGCCCACATGGGCTCTCCGGATTTTCTTGCCTAGACTTGAATCCTAACCTAAATCTCGTCCCTTTAGTGTCTGCCGTCCGGACTCACAGTTCTCGTTGGCTTGCGCCATCAAGGCCTTGACTTTATCGCTGAGAGTTTCCAGGAACTCGCCAGACAGCCTCTTGCCAAAGTGCTCTTTGGCATATTTCTTGGCTTTCGATACGACAACTAGGGTCTCTCCTGCCATTTTTTCACCACCTTTCGGTTTTTTGCTGAAATCTACATCTCGCCCTAACGAGAATAGCATTGTAAAGGGCAAAGTCAAGCGCTAAAACCAGAATCCGGAGAATCTGATGAGGTTGACAACAGGGCCTGTATGTGGTGATTTTGGCGTTGGACAAACCATTCAGAAAGTGCAGCCACTCTGATAGAGGAGGCGAAATCCGCTACCGACATCTGGCATGGAAACCGTTTCTGATTCTTCTGCTTGTGGCCAACCTTGCCGGATATGCGTTTCAAAGGCCGGGGCATACAATCTCAAGCCCCCCTTACGGGTTTCAACTGCACGAGATTCCAGAAGAACAGGCCAATGCGCTGAAGTCGAAATATCCTGGCTGGTGCGGCATCTGGAATTCCCTAAGTGGGACGATTCACAGGGCGGTGGGTCCCTCCCTGCCCCTGGCCGTCGGAGGGATAACTGAGGAGAATGTCGAGGAGACTGCGAGGCACTTCGTTCAAGAGAATCAAGAAATCTTCAAGGTGTCTGGTGAGGATCTGAGATTGCTGAGGGCCGTAAGAAGGTCTGGAAAGTGGTTTGTGGTCTTCGACCGGTATTTCAAGGGGGTAAGGGTCTGGGATGGCAGGGTGGACCTCAGGTTCACAGATGACGGTAGAGTGTTCCTCATTGGCGCAGATACCTACCCGTCTCTAGACATCAATATCAATCCCGGCTTGATACTCGAAAGCGCTGTCCAAAGCCTTCTCCTTGCTGGCGCCCGGTTGATGGAGAGTGAGCTGGTCATTTTCCCGGAAGGCGGTAAGTCTGGGCCAGGCTTCTCTCTTGCCTGGTATGTCGAGGTCTGGACCGAACGGCCACTTGCCCACTACAGGGGAATTGTAGATGCAAATACAGGAGAGGTTCTGCTTCTCTATGATGATATAAGATACGATACTATTACCGGGGATATTGTCGGATTGATTCATCCGCAGCACCGGAGCGATCCGTATGAAGAGATGCCATTCGAGTATGAATGGGTTGGGGTTTTTGGAAGTGGTGGAGGGTGGGGGATTTCAGACACACTTGGCCACTTCGAGATTGAAGTTGAGGGGCCGGGGAAGAGGTTGGTCAGGACTGAACTGGTGGGGAACTTTGTGCGCGTAACCAACTATGCTGGTCCTGAAGCTGTATGTCAGGACAGTCTAACTCCGGGTATCAACGGCGAAATGGCCTGGGGTGATACGAATTCTCTTCCAGGTGAAAGGGATGGATACTTCCACACAAATGTTGCTCACGACCATATAAAGCTGGTAGATCCGGATTTCTTGTTCCTCGATTACCAGATGCCGTGCGAAGTGAACATTCCGAATTTTTCCAACGCTTACTGGGATGGGTACGGGATGCATTTCGGCGCCGGGGGAAACGATTTCGTACAACACGCTGACGTAGTCTATCACGAGTATGGGCATGGCATAACAGACTACCAGTACAGGCCCAGCGCTCCTTCAGGCGCGATGCATGAAGGGTTTTCAGATTTCTATGCGGCAACGATAACCAATGACTCCAGGATCGGGGAAGGGGTTATGACCCCCAGGGATCTTGACAACAACATGAGGTCGCCTGAGGATCTTCGGGGAGAATCTCATCATGACGGCATGATAATTGGCGGTGCGCTATGGCATATGAGGGAGAACCTGGGCGATGTGCCCCTTGCAGAATCGCTCTTCCACTTTGCAAGATATGGCCTGCCGGGGAGTCCCAGTCAGCCTAACCCACAGAACTTCCTGGATTATCTTCTGGAAGTGTATGTGGTAGACGATGATGATGGAGATCTCACAAATGGCACCCCGCACGGTACAGAGATAGCGCTTGCTTTCGGAAGGCACGGCATTGGGCCCACACTCGAATTGGATAGTTTTGAGGTGACAGATATCTCTGCGCAGCCTGACATGTTTCTGGATGCGGGAGACACGGTCAAGATGGTGAACTGGTTGAGGTTTTCTCAGGCAATAGGAATTAGTGCAGATAGCGTCACTGCGACTATGTCGTGCACAGAACCATCAATAGACATCGTCAAGGAAACCTCCATATTTGGTGAAATCCCTATCGACTCGACAGGTGACAACTCCGCTGATCCTTTTCTTTTTGTCGTTTCAGACACTCTCACGAGAGTGATTGATGTTCCTTTCTTCGTGCAGCTCTTTGCAAATCCCATATTCTACATACATACTTTACCGTTGTGGTCAGAGTTGGCCATCCGGAGGTACTTCTGGTTGACGACGACGAGGGTGCCCCTTTTGAGATGTTCTTTGAATCTTCTCTGGGTAGCCTGGGTATCAAAGCCTATGACTGGGACGTGAAGAATCTTTCTGCTCCCGACGTGGAAGTCCTTTCCAAATTCCCTGCTGTAATCTGGTTTACCGGAGATGCAGATAGCGCCACTCTCACTGATGGAGAGGCACTCTCCCTCTCTCAGTATCTGGACAGCGGTGGTGGACTGTTCCTTACCGGCCAGAACATAGGAGAGGACATAGGAACGCACTGGTTCTACTCAGACTATCTCAAGGCCAGCTTCGTTGGTCCGCGCTCCCTCGACCACATACTCGAAGGCGCCCCCGGCGATCTGATTGGTAACGGGCTGACCGTAGTTACAGCAGGAAGTGGCGGAGGAGGTAACCAGACCTCTCAGGACATAATTGACGCATTGCCGGGTGCAGACACCGTCTTCTTGTACGATGACGGGGTCGCCGGAGTGAGATACGATTCTGGAGTATTCAAGACCGTGTACTTCTCCTTTGGGCTGGAGGGCGTGAATGACTTTGCAAAAGGCTATGATCACAGGCCAATAATCCTCAAGAGAATTCTCCTCTGGTTCGGGGCGACTGTCGGTTGCGATGAGGAGTGTGGGGTCCAGACCAGCTGGTCTCCACACCCAAGGCTTCTTCAGAATAGCCCCAACCCGTTCAGCTCAGCCACAAGCATCAGTGCCATCTTCCCCGAGAGTAGTGCCTCGAGAAGCAGGCGCCTTGAGGTGTATGATGTGAGTGGTCGTATGGTGAAGTCGTTCGATATTACCGAAAAGGGGGCGGGAAGGTTGAAGCTGGTTTGGGATGGCAGGGATGAAGCAGGCAGGGTCGTATCATCTGGTATCTATTTCTGCAGACTAACCACGGACAACTTTTCGGCAACCGTGAAAATGGTAAGGATGAGATAGGAGGTACGAGGCACGAAGAGCAAAGTACAAAGCGGAATGCGCAAAGGGGGACGGAGGGATGGGCTTTTGTACTTTGCACCTCCTACTTTGTACTTCTCAAAAATTGTTGTTGACAGGAGTAGCTATTGTGTGATATAAGTAGATGATGCAAATGGGAAAGGGAGTCCCGGAGGGCTCCCTTTCTCTATTTCTGGCAGATTTCAGGCAAAAAGACTGAAGCCCTGCCAGAGACAGGGCTTCAGTCCAACAGAGCGGCCCACAGACTATGTTCGTTTCCATTTTGTCACTAGCTGATTCACAAGATCTTCAACACCTACGAGCTGTGAGGCGGCGGAGCAAAGAGTGTTTCCTTTCAATTTGGCGTTGTCCAACGCGTCAATCGCATTTTTGATGAGCTCTTTTGCTGATACGGCGTTCTCCGGGAAAGTTGCTATGCCCATGCTGACAGTTATGCAGCCTGAAGGTTGAGAGGACTCGAATGGGAAATAGGTGTCCTCAATCCTCTTCTTCAGCCTTCTCGCCACTGTCATAGACCCTTCCTCATCAGTTTCCGGGAGGATGACAGCAAACTCGTCTTCCCCATACCTCGAGACGACATCGATGAGCCTTGTCCATCTCTTCAATGTATTCGCGATACCTTTCAGAACCTCGTCGCCCATCTGGTGCCCCTGGATGTCATTGTATTCCTTGAATTGATCTACATCTATCATGACAAGAGAAAGTGGCCTGTTGTATCTGTCAGCCCTCTTTATCTCCTCTTCTACTCTTTTGCGGAAATATCCGTGGTTATGAGCTCCCGTCAGTTCGTCGGTGATGGCCAGTCTCCTGGTTTCATCATAAAGTGTGACCGAGTCAATGTATGCGGCGAGTCTGTCTGCGATGATTTTCAGAAGGGCAGTTTCGGAGTGATCCCACTGGTGGGGGTACTGCTTTCCAACCAGGAGTACACCTACGATACTTTCTCTCACTAATAGAGGAGCGAAGAGGAGAGATGCAGCGTCTGAGCTGGAGGGCTCATCGATGTCATCCCTGGCCAGTTGTTTTTCAACCACCCTGCCTTGCTTCGTGCCAATGGTCTCTCTGGTCAGTTTTCTTACTGCTGACCAGTTGGTTTTGGATAGCCCTCTGCTCGCTCTCGTAACGAGGTTGTTGCCGGCTCCTAGAATAGTGATGGCGCCAATTTGTGCATCAAAAATTGGAAGAATGATGTCGAGGCTTGCCTCTGAAGTTTCGTCAATGTCCAGGGATGACTCGAGTGCAGAAGTAAGATGTACAAGAGCTGTCAGTTCTCTTACTTGCCTCTCGTGCGACCTTGGACGGTGTTCGAACCTTTTAACGGAAAGCCAGAGAACCCCTGCAAAGGCGCCATATATAAGAGCTTTCCAATACAGGGGTGTCACTACTTTCGTATTCGGCCCTTGTGAGATCGCGAGAGAGATGAGAACGAGCCACACAACGCCTGCTATCGTTGCGGTGTCTCGAAATCCGTGCACGAAAGAGCTCTGTACTATTGGGAGAAGGTACAGAAGAGCAAAGTTGGACTCCAGTCCTCCTGTTCTGAGGACTATGACTGAAATCAAGGCGAAATCGATAGCGAGGCAAAATCTTCCTGTACCGATCGAGCATCCCTTGAACTGAAAATAGGCGGTTATCAGTGTGTATAAAACCCCCACTGACACCAGAACGTTGACATCTGCTTCAATAATGGGATGGAATTTGCCTGCCCCTAGCTTCACAGCGGCAAGAGCAGCCAGAAGTAAAATGGGTCTTAAAAGAGCAACGAGTTTATCTGCGGCAATAGCCATTTTTTCGCTCCTACTTGTCAGTATGCCTGTAACCGCACTCTATGCTTTGCAAATAGTGTGCCACATCCGGGGCGTCCGGATTATAGATTTTAAGTTATTGTCTCTATTAAAGTTATGTTTTGTGAGCCAAAATCTGGGTTCTGAGGGGGTGGTTCAAAACGTGCAATGTGCAAGACTCACGGAGCCATTTGCTTATCATCATTTCATTCAGCGTCTTAAGCTACTCACTCTAATGCGACACCAGTCCTATAAACATAACTCCCCATGGGTGAGAATAAGGTCTCCCTGTTTGAGAAGTGTCATCTCGATTCAAAATAGTTAACCTGAAAATAAGGGGGAAAAATGAGATTCTCATGGCTGGTTTTTGTCTTGGGTCTGCTTCTGGCGCCATCAGGAACAGTGGCCAAGATGGTCATTAGCGAAGTTATGGCCAATCCGATGGGTCCAGAGTCCGGGAGTGGATCTCCTGGAGACAGGAATGAGTATGTTGAATTGTATAATGCAGACTCGACTACGGTTGATGTTGAGGCATGGGTGCTGTGGGATGGAGATGCATTGGACCTGATCAGGGCATGGTCTGACACCAACCTTGCCGATCCGGATGTTGTCATAAATACCACGAATATTCAGCCCGGCTGCTTTGCTGTCATCCTCGACCCTGAATATACCGACCTGGGGGATAGCACATGGCCTCAGCCCTACGATTTCCCTCCCGGTACAGTGATTCTTACGGTTCAGAACACCACAATTGGCAATGGGCTTTCATCTCTTGACCCGTTGAGTCTTGGGACGCCCGATACTGTGTTCGTTGACACCTATGGGACGCCAGACGACACGCTGGATTCCATACCCTTTAACGGAGGAGATGGAGTTTCCATAGAGAGGATTGATCTCCTCCTGCCCGACAGAGAAGACAACTGGGCTCCCTGCAAGGATTCGATGGGTACACCTGGAGGGAAGAACAGCGTTACGGCGGTTCTGGAGGAAATGGAGGGGCGGAGAGAGAGACTGGGCCTTCGGTTGCGGGCGCGGCCCAATCCATTTAGGAAGAGAACCACGATAGTGGTGAGTGTTGTCAGTGAGGAGTCAGAGCAGGTCAGGCTGGATAGGTCCGCTGGCTACCATAAGGAGTATGCATCGATTTATGACATTGCAGGCAGGCGGGTCAGGGATTTCAGGGAGTTTGTGACGGGCAGAGGCTCAGGCGACGGCCGGGCCAGCTATACTTTCGAAATCGTCTGGGATGGGCTTGAAGACGGCGGAATCCCCGTCCCCCCTGGAGTCTACTTCTGCCTGGTTGGCATCGGGAAAGAGCATGGAACTGTGGAGATGACCAGGGTTCGGTAGGGTTTTCTTCAAGTGTCGCAAGTCCTGGTGGGACCGGCGGCTCGTCCTGGGAGCTCTCTATCCGCTGGATGCTTTTGTGAGGGCAGACATTACCTTTGGAGAGCGGGTATTCATCCAGGGTGAGGTCACGAGCAAGGACTGGCGGGTGGGCGTGGGGTGGAGGGTGTTCTGAATAAATATCTGGAAGTCTCAGCCCAATAGTCTGACAACGGCTTTCCAGACCTTTTTCAAAAGGAGGCCTGGGAAGAAGGCAAAGAGACCAAGGAATGCCGCTAAGAATACAGCCACTGTCTTATGTTCGAGGAACTTTATGATCGGTATGCAAACCAATACAGTGAATATCATGCCCACGATACTGCTCTGCACAATTGGTTCGCCAAGGAGCAAAGGGGGAACTACCTTATGGGCTACCTTGACACCTGGATGGTCGGAGTTTACGGTTATTACCGGCTGTATTGCCTTGAGATTATTGACAACCATCCATATCTCCACTTCCTCTCGTCTATTGAATACCTTCAGCTCGTAATCGCGTCTCCTGAGTATGTACTCCCATTCTTCTGGTTTCTGCATCGAGAGGATATCTTGGCATTTCTTGGTAAGTGACAACTCACCTAGACTCCCCTTTTTCCAAGCGTGGGATGTGAATATCGTACTGTCAGAGTCGCATCCGATATTCAATTCCATGCGAGACATGTCCTGATTGCTTTCGTTGACAATAGAAACGGAAGAGAGGAAAAGGCTTTCGATCTGCATATCCCTATATGTCAACTTTAGAGGTCCCCAGAGAGGGTCATCCCTGCTCGTGCCTAGACTGCGGTGCCATACGGTATAGCTCACCAATGATATGCGCTTTCTAAATTTGTCCAAGAGGACCTTCAGTCCTAGACCGACCACTGCAATAACCAACCCAATGATGAGCGGGTTTTTCATATTCCACCGTCTCTTTCTTAAAGGGAGTCAGCATCCCAATTGACAGGAACATTCTATCACGCGGGTTTGGCGATGTCAAGAAGCTCTTCGGTCATACCATGCGAGTAATTGCTAAGCTTGGGACTGGCGGGTGGGTGGGTGTGGAGGGTGTTCTGAAAGATACCTGAGTTAGGAATCTGCCCACTGCAAACTCTGAACCTTCAAGCCAAGAGCCTTACATATAGGGTCGAAATGGCAAAGATTTGACGTGAACGCGGAACATCCTATTGGAATCTCAAGTGCAATGATGATATCCCCGAGTTGCCAGCAGACGCTGTGGTCATGGAGGCTACTGAAATCACCGAAGGCTTTTTCGAGAGCCGCACGGAATTTCTCATCTCCGGTCTCCTTGACAGCCTCGTAGATCTTCTCGAATCTCTTCCTATGCGTGTCAAGAAAATCCCCTATCGTACACAATCTTTTCTTACATATGTTATGTTGCACAGGAGATTTGAATGATTCCCCATGACGTATTGGGCCAGTTCTAGCTTGGGCACAACCAGTACCATCAAGGACTTCAGACAAATCTCTGTCAAATAGAAGCCACAGACGAGGAATCTGGAACTTGAGCGATTCGGCAATGAGGTCCATTGAAAGCTCTTGGGTTTCTTCTTCCTCATAGTATGAAGCCAGATAGGCAAACATGATCCGTATTTTTGGCGACTGTGCTTTTGGAAGGTTCTCGATCCTTCTGCAGAATGCAGCTGGGGAATCACTCTCGTTCAGGACGGTTAGCATATACACAAGGTCCCTGATCATTCGTCTTTTGTATTCCATCTTTACAAAAGTTGAGGAAACCAGGGACTTAGTGCTCGCCAAATGCTTGGTTATATTTGCCTTCTCTTTTCTTGTTCCTATCCGTCTCCTGATCTGGGCGGTGGTATCTAGAAAGAGGCAGGGAATACGGTTGTCATTCATTCCTCGTCCGGGCTGTAAAGCTCTCCAGCTCCATGAAGAGGGGCAAGAGTATCGAATCCAGCTTCATCAAAAGAATCACAATACAGCTGTAGTTTGCTCTCATCCAAGGAACCCATCTCTATATCTTTCATGAGGCCCTTGATGATTTCTGCCAATTGCGCGGTCAAGTCTTCAGCGTGAAGCGGCTTTGATATTGTTAGAGCTAGAGCAATAGCGGTTACAGCCATGGGGGACAACTGCCCTCTGGCTCGCCATAGCTGATTGAGGCTTTCCCGGAAATTGGACCAGTTGGTGGTGCGCTCCATCATATCGTCGAATCCATCCAATACCGTGCTGATGCCTTCCTGAGCATCTTGCAATTCAGAGAGCTCGAGTTCTGTCCATCTCCTTAGCGTTCTATATTCCTGAGCCGACAAAGATACATAGTGGTCCAGTCTTCCTTCACTTGCCGTTAGCCTTCGGAATGCAGTGGTCGGGTCCAATTCGCTAGATGAAATTGAAATCATTTGCGCTGACATGTCAGCAGATCTATAGCCAGAAATAGCGATATCGTGCGAATTTGTACTGTCCGTAATAGACACAATTCACCTCAACTGGGTATGAGGAGGTCCAAAAGTTTATTCTGTAGAGTCTTGTGGTTTCTGTGTATGAATTGAGAGACATCCAGACCGCTCTTGAGCTCTCCCTCTCTGTAGAAATCAACATCACATAGCACGGCCCACTCAGGAAAGAACTTGCTATCGATATCAGAAAACTTGAGCTGAGTCTCTTTTTCTACAACGCTTAGGGCGATACGGCAATGGTGTTCCTTTCCCGCTAGACGTAGAACCACAGATCTATTTGTTATTTCATCTCCAAAGTCCTTGAGGCGGTCCCCATAGTCCCCAACAAGCTGAGCCTCGGCGAGCAGTTTCTCTCCCTTCTGTCTGGAATTTAGAGGGAAAAGATACCAGAATCGATTGCCAAGGCGCGTCATATACTTGACATCAAGCGTCTTGACCACTACATTAAAAACCAAACTGGTGGCTTCCTTGAACTTGTTGAGGTTCTCCACGTAGTTCTGGGTCACGATCACATTTCCAAAACCATATATCACGGTGATTCCATGCTTTCTGTCCCTAATCTTAACGCCCTTATTGGTTACCTGCTCAAATTCCCATTGGAACTTCCCGGCTGAAATCGCCCTAAGTGTCTTACCTGCAGCGTCCCAGTATAGAGAGTCCCTGTATCTACCTTCGACGGTTACTTGCGGGAGTATGAAATCTGCGAAGGTGTTTTTCTTTTTCTTTACCATTTGTCCTAGTAGAAGAAAGTTATACTACGAGAATAGTCTAACACTAAACTCCATTTATGTCAAGTGTACGGTCCGATTTCGACGAGTCGTTGAAGTATGGGAACAAACACCTGCAATAGATTGTGATGCAAAATGATACCTTGCCTCATTCATCCCTTCCGGTGCAAACGGTACGCCAGACGACACACTGGATTCCATACCCTTTAACGGAGGAGATGGGGTTTCCATAGAGAGGATTGATCTCCTCCTGCCCGACAGAGAAGACAACTGGGCTCCCTGCAAGGATTCGATGGGTACACCTGGAGGGAAGAACAGCGTTACGGCGGTTCTGGAGGAAATGGAGGGGCGGAGAGAGAGACTGGGCCTTCGGTTGCGGGCGCGGCCCAATCCATTTAGGAAGAGAACCACGATAGTGGTGAGTGTTGTCAGTGAGGAGTCAGAGCAGGTCAGGCTGGATAGGTCCGCTGGCTACCATAAGGAGTATGCATCGATTTATGACATTGCAGGCAGGCGGGTCAGGGATTTCAGGGAGTTTGTGACGGGCAGAGGCTCAGGCGACGGCCGGACTGTATAGACCGGGGACATAGGTAACAGGTGTGCCGGGACATGGGTAACACATG
>SOJN01000055.1 GCA_004376575.1 candidate division TA06 bacterium
AATCATCTAACAACTTAACACCGATTTTAGCAATACCTTTTGAGCATTACGCCCAGAATGACATACGTTTTCTGTCATCCTGCCTCCCCCGTTTCTCGCGAAGCGAGACACACGGGGAGCGGAGCCGAAGGACCTGCTTGTGCCAGATTGCTTCGCGCCCCGCAGTCTGCGAGTTTATGCCGAGTGTATCGAGGTGCAATGACAATTCGTTTCGCGTGACTATTTGTTGTAGGGGCGCCGTTTCGGCGCCCATCTCTCTGGGCAGGGCGACCCTGCCCCTACAAATACAAGTGATGTAGTCGCCTATTCCCTGGTTCGAATAGGCAAGTATCCCCCCCGGTGTTCGAGCTTCAGTCATATGGGGAGATCATTGACGTTGCTGTTAAGTCAACCCACCGCAGAAAAGGGATCGGGACGAAGATGGTTAGCAGGATATATGAATGGTTCAAGTCACGCGGAGTGAATAGAATCGAATTGCGGGTCGCCGAAGGAAATGAAATAAGTGGGTTTCCTGTAGACTGCAACCATCATGTTTTTCAGATTTCTCAATGGGCCGATCGAGAGAATGCGCTCAATGACCAAAGAGACGGCAAAGACGAAAGGATGTACTAAGTGCAGATTCTCAGTCATAACCACACTTTCCAATTCCAATCCAGATGTAAGAGAGATTTTCCCGAGTGCGATTGGCGTGTTGAGCCGATATCTCGTCTGATAGATGTCTACTTGCCTACCATAAACCGCCCGGACGATTCTTCTTCTTAACCGGTCAGGTATCAGTGATGCAATAAAAAAGGCATAGTTCAATCGATTGGTGGTACGGATTAGCAAACAGCCACCCGGCTTAAGAACCCTTGAAAATTCCTTGAAGACTACATCTGGATAATCGAGATGTTCAACGACAAAGTGCGCAGTGAGTAGATCAAAAACTCCACCACGGAAAGGGAGATTGTCGAGACTGCCTTTGATGAACCGATGTTCATTCTCGAGTTCAGGATGGATCTCTATGTCGATGCCGAGTGAATATTTCGCCGGGAAATCCCTGATGGTCACATTTCTGCCGCAACCAGCATCAAGCCATACTTTCTGTTTGCCAGAAAGCTCGCCCAGTTTGTCTGAATAGACCTGCCAACTGAATCGATAGGAAGGATAGATTTTCTTCAGGACTTTCTTGTAGAAATTCTTGCTCACCTGCACTGATGGTGTCCGTTTAGCTAATATGTCTCTAGCTCTGTTCTTATCTTCTCCACATCTTCTTTTTTCGGCCAAAATGGGAAGCTACGAATGTCCGGGCCAGGCATCGAGTCGCCGTAGGGTCTATTGCACGCGACCTCCCCCTTTTCATCCGGGCAGCCGCTGGTCATGAATGGAGTCCCAAGGTCAGTTAACAGATTTAGCTCGTCCTCATTGAGCCCGAACGCAACAACTCTATCATTCTCATCATAGACGAATTCTCCTTCCGTGGAGAAACATTCGTCGACAAGAAACCTAACAAATTGCATTCTCCTGAACTGGCCCGCAGGCGGCTGAGAATGCTTTTCCAGCTTTGATCCCTCTTCGGGGAAGAAGGAAAAGAGATGGGTTCTTGCGCCCATGTCCTTTACCTTTTGAATGGTTTTCGCCATCTCTCTTTCTGTTTCGCCCAGGCCAACTATCAGGTGCACACCAACCATGTCCTCTCCAAAAATCTCCAGAGCCTGCCCGGTTACATCCCAGTACTTCTCCCATCTGTGAGGGCCCTTGATGCCCTTTCCCCTGTGCCTATCGAACAGCTCAGGAGTCACAGCATCCACAGCCACTCCTATCATTTCTGCACCCGACTTCTTGAAGTTCACCAGATCCTCTCTGCTGAGAAGTGTGGGAGTAATCAGAAGTGAGATTGGCAAGTTGGTTTTGGCTCTAATTCTCTCGGTCACATCAATGGTGTCGTGTACGGCCTTTTTGTTAGTCACCATAGAGATACAGACTCTCTTCAGTTTGTCTTTCTTTTCAAGCATCTTGTCTACGATATCGTCCGTCTCGTATGTGGGCCACGAAACCCTGATGAAAGACTTCTCTGGATAGTCACCCTCTCTCTTCCTGGAAAGCCCGCAGTAGGAGCATGCGCCTACGCAACCTTCATCGTATGTAAGCAAGAGGTTAACGCAGGGAAGCGTGGCTCCTCTGTAGAACCGTCCTTCTTTGAAACCGAGAGTCATTGCCGCTGCCAGACTCATTCTCATATATTCTGGACTCTCCATGTTGTTCATCTTTCTCCTCCTAGTTCTGCTGGGAAAGAACAGCAGGTTTTTGCGAACTGAATGTCCAGTCCGTACCGACGAGCTCTATCCAGAGCCTTCTCAGACCAGAGCGCCATTCTATTTACTCCGGCATCAACTGCCAGCTCTTCAAGTCTTTCACTGTATTTACTTCTCGGCCTGGCACAGCCAAGGGAAATGTGAGTATTTGGCATTGAAAGCCGGGCCGCTGCAATCAGCTCTGCCACCTCCTCTGCGGACGGAGGCGACACAGATTCCATCTTCGTCCCAGCAATAGGCATGAATACCACTATCACAAGGCACGCTGGTCCGTATCTCGAGACGAGCTCTAGAGCGTTGTATTCACCGCTTATCTCCCCGTAGTTCAGGCCCACGACGATATGTGGAATCGTCTCGATACCGGCATCCTTGAGTGCTGCCAGAGTCTCCTCTATCCTCCAGAATCCATCATCGATGTGGTAGATCTTACTGAACGTCTCTTGATCTCCAACCACGTCAACCAGGGCTTGATCGATTCCTGCCTCCTTTAGCGTGTGCGCACGTTCACCATCGAGTAAACCCGTATGAACAGAGATGAAAAGGCCGGTCTTTTCTTTCACCTCTCGTATTGCCGGCGCAAAAACATCCCAGGGCATCCTCCCATCCGTGTTGCTCCCCCCAGACACAAGACACCCCAAAGCCCCGTTCTTTGCCAGCGTTTCGCATTCCTCGATGAGCTGCTCAGGCGATGATACGTTAATCATTGTCTCCAGTATCCTCGCTCCGCAGTGGTCGCAGTTGAGTGCACAGGAAGAGCCCGTAATTGATAGTGCCGGGTATCTGCCTGTCTCCCCGTCAATCGTGAACATGCCGGGCAGATAGAAGGTTATCTTCTTCCCGAACCTATCCCAGGAGATACGACGTGCCTGTTCAAGGAGTTCTGTAGTATTCTTTGAATCCAATCCATGACCTCCTGATCAGTTCGGTAAAGTTACGGCCGTTCCACTCGGCCTCCATCGTCTCCCTCTTCCTGCAGGCATGGTCGAGAGTCGAACCGTACAGCTTTGTCCACTCCCTCTCGTACACCGTAACCTGCGACATGTCTTCCTCAAGCACAGCTCTCGCAGCACTCCTGCCAGCAAGTTTTCCACACACGACTGCCTGAGGAATGCCGGCGCCAGAAATCGGGTGCGTCTGCCCTGCTGCGTCTCCCACCAACATGACATTCTCGACAAGTGTAGGAAGAGACCCCCCGACAGGTATGAGACCTGCCGTGGAACACACCTCCCCCTCAGAAATCTTCCCTTCACGCCCCAGCCGCTCAAGGAACCTGTCGAGGAGCTCAGAGAGATTCGAGTCTGTGGACACAACTCCAATCCCGACATTGGCAACGTCACCTTTTGGGAAGAGCCAACCGTAGCCGGCGTTGAATTCCGGTTCAAAGTAGATCTCACAGTACTGTAGAGGGTTTGACAACGAAACGGTCGATTGAATTGCTTTGACAAACTTGCTGTTTCTCTGACCTATCCATCCGCCGACAGTCGATGTCGGGCCATCGGCTCCAATTATGATTCTGCAGTTTATCTCCATCTCAGAACCATTCTGTGAAGCAAGCACGCTGTTCTCAGTCCTGTCAGCAGCTGTAGTGCGCATCATCAGCCTCGCTCCGCTCCTTACAGCCTCAGAGGCCAGACTACTGTCAAAAACATCTCTATTCAATATGTAGCCGGGGGCGTCTGTGACAGCGACCTTTTTTGAGTCTATGTATACCTTCGTTCCGGCCACCTGTTGGGCCACAGCGTCGGCAGTCAGTTCAATCTCCATGGCCAGAGGTTTTGGAATATGCTCCGCACACTGCACAGGCAGTCCAACTTCTGAACGCTTGTCTATGATAACTACCCGGGCCCCCAGATTTGCTGCCACGGCAGCAGCACTGCTTCCGGCCGGACCAGCACCAACGACGAGTACATCACATTCCAGACGTTGACTCATTTCTTACCCTGACAAGAGACCTTTTGCTGTTCAAAAGCACAAGAATCTTTTCCAGTAAACTGAGGTTCAGGTTGGTTTGACTTTCGAACCTCCCTAGATACGCTTCCTTCTCTCTACCGAGGTCGTAGCAGGTGTTATTGTCTATGTCCATAAGGATGCCAGGAAGTCCTATTCTCTCGAAATCCTCAGAATGCTTGATATAGAACGCTTCGCAGCAGCAACCGACGAATGCTTCGACCCCCTCTGCCTTCAGTCTCTCCAGAGTCTCTACCAAATCCTCAAAACTGACAATGGTAATGGCATCCATCCCAAATTCTTTGGCCAGCGTGTAGCCATCTCCAACTGTGCAGTCTCCACACTCAATACACTCATTCTTGTACCGGAATTCACACTCCGGCAGCTTGCTGCAATAAGGAAGGAGCAGGAAGGGCATTTCCTTCTTCGCCATCTCCTCAAAATTAGAGCACACTGTGGTGATGCTATTTGCTTCATCCAGTGAAAGTCCATATTCCGAGTAATCAACCTTGTGGAGAGCTCTGGCTATCACTCCAGCAAATTCCTGTGGGGAGAGACCTGGTATTTCAGGCTTCGTATCCTGGAAAAACTGAAGAACTGTACTTGTCGCGGCATCAACATCTGCCGGAGAATCCTTAAGCCTTGCCTCCAAATCGTAAATGGTCCTCTTGGGGAAAGCAAAGAAGTCTCCTGTTATAAGAGCACTTTTGATTCGCTTCGTTCTGAGATCCAGCTTGAGCGATGCTCGAATCAGGCCTCCCTCACCTTTGTAGGCAGCACGTGCTGTGTCTTCTCCAAGGATAGATGTCCTCACCTTGTAGACCCATTTATCAGATTTGAATAGAGGGAGCTTCCTGCTAAAAAGGTTTTCCTCATAGGATGTCAGAGGTGAAGTCTTCAACTTGACATTGAAAACCTTCTCGAAACCTTCTGCAATTTTCTCTTTGATGATTGAAATGTCGGGGACGGTGCCGAGCAGTTCGCGAAGACAGGTAACCCTCTCTTTGGCAGACTCGAGCTCCTTGTCCTTCAGCTTTTCCGTTGGTATTCTCAAGGCTCTTATCATCTTCTCCACGTCGAAATCGACAAGCAAGGTTCCCTGAAAGAGAAAAGCGGATCCTTCCTCGGTGCCGCCAGTACCACTTATCTTTCGACCGTCGACTTCAATGTCGTTCCTGGGGCGGAATGAAGCTGCGACTCCAAGCTCCCTCAAGCCCTCAATAGCGGCCTGGCAGACCTTCTCGAAGAGCTCTTCTGTGGCCACAGACATACCCAAGTCATGCTTGGACGCTATCAACTCCCATCCGAGCCCAGACCTGTCGAACAGAATGGCTCCTCCGCCTGTTATCCTTCTGTTAATATCAAGACCCTCTCTCTGGCAGTATTCGACCCTAACTTCCTCGGCAACGCCCTGGTGCCATCCTACAAGGACTGCCTCAGGGAAGAACTGCAAGAAACGGACTGTATTGGGGACAGCGCCCTCAGACCGGGCCTTCAGAACGGCCTCGTCGAGGGCCATGTTTTCGGACGCAGGCCTTACGCCTGTGTCAAGAAGTCTCCATTCCCTCAAAGCCTGCCTCGACAAATCGCTAATTACCAACTACGGATTGCTAAAACCCCACACTTCCTCTGGAGAAGTGCAGACCCCTTATACTCTTGGCATATTACAAAACAAGCGCTGTTAATGCAACCCCAAACGCCTTCTACGAAGCACAAAGTGCAAATTACGAGGTACAATGGACAAAAACCGCAAGCTGTAGGTGGAGACAAAACAAATTTACAGCTTGCGGCTGGTGACCGGAACAGACTTCTGATCCTCAATGCGATCTTCTCATTTTGCTCGGTCTGCTCGCAGGAGACCTGGACCTCCCTTCCTCCCTGGCCTGGCCCGTCATGCTCTGGCTGGTCTTGCCCGTTTCTTTACTTTGCTGTTTCTCCCGCGTCTTAGTCCTATCGGGTGGGCTGGCCCGTTTCTCCTCGTTCCTGTCGGCACGCGGCCTTTCCACCTCTTCTGAGGGCTCTTTCCATTCATAGCTCTGAGGCTCTGATCGCCGCGTATTCTCTTTCCTCTCTCTGTCGTGTTCTTCTGTCTTTCTTTCCGGAGTTGTCTCAACCGTCTTGGGCTTCTGTGGCAGCCTCTCATTCTCGCTCCGCGTCACAGAAGGTTTATCCTTCGTGCTGCGCTGAACCTCGCTTCTTCCTCTCTCTGTCTCAACCGTCTCTGGCTTCGGCGGCAGCCTCAAGATTTCGCTCCTTGTCACAGAAGTCTTCTCCCTGGTACTGTGCTGCACCTCGCTTTTCCCTCTCTCTGTCTCGACCGCCCTCGGTTTCGACGGCAACTTCTTGTTAGTGACGCTCGCTGAAGAGGTTCTTCCTTTCGGCGCCTCTGTGACAGCCCCTGGCAGTATCTTCTTGTCGGTTCTTGGTGTAACCCAGTCAGCGACAGCCGCCGTTTTGTTTTTCAGGGCGAGCTTCGGCTCCTCAGGACCTGTCATCTTGTACTCATCCGGCCTATGTCCTTTTCCATCTCTGTACCTGTACCTCTTCTTCCCCCATTCGTAGTGTCTGTATTTCCGGTTACGGCGGTACTTGTACTTCCCGTGCGGGTGATAGAATGAGTCTCTGTAGACGTATGTCCATGGCCAGTTATATCCATAATAGCCGTAGTAGTACGGGTAGCCCCAGGGACCAAGAGGAGCCCAGCCAACACAGCTGCCATAATAGCCCCATACCACCCAGGCTGGGCCCCATGTATGCCCGGGTATCCATATCCATCCCCATCTCCAACTGCGAACCCATCTCCCATAGTGGTAGGGTATCCATCCCCATGGCTCATACGAAACCCATGTCCAACCCCAGTGTATTGACCAGACCCAGTGGCCGTGGTGATACGGATACCATCCGATCTGGACGCGTGGCCTCCAGCAATACCCATAGTCTGCCACGTTTATCCAGGTGCCGTGACGATCCAGATCGTAGACACCCCCGTAGTAAGAACCATCATCCAGATATCGTCTGCTCTCTCCCCTTCTGTATTTCTCGTAATTATCCAGACACCACGAATAGAAGTAGTCCTTGCCCTTGGGAAGCCTCTTAACAGGCCCAAGATACCCGTCAGAGTCCAGGTAGCCCCGCCTGCCCTTCTTTATCACAACATCTCCATCCTTGCCTTCCAGTATTCCTCGGCCTCGATAGACCAGAACGTGAGAAGCTCCACTACCCTTGACATCTATCCTGAGAAAGGCCTTCTCTTCCACATAGACCCGTCCTGTAGGAAGCTCAACGAGCAGGTAGTCTGACGGATCACGATAGGAGAAGACCCTTATCATGGCACTCCCGAACGGGAGGCCCAGAACCGTTGTCCTCCCACCCTCGTCGTTGAAGATCAATCTCTTGAAGTCAACTCTCGTATCCTGATTCAGGGATATTATGGCTCCGTTGTCGAGCTGAATTTCAGCATAGGAATCATCCTCGGTCTCCACAATGTCAGTTTCGCCGAGTGGGGTGTTCACCCCGCAGGGCTCCCACTCATCCGTTCCCGCTCGTAGAACCCAAACATCCCCTTCCGATTCGCTGACCCTCGCAAAGCGCATGCTCGCAGCATGTACCATGCCCGCCGCAAACATAACCAGGGCCAAAGTCAGGCCAGCAAGAACAAAGGCACTCAAGAGCTTTTTCATTTCTCCTACCTCCTCAAATTGAATCCGTTCCTGCCCTCTTTGAGAGCAAAGGCCATGCCATGCCGAACAGAGTCGCATAAGTATCTGAAATGTCAGCGGTTACGTTTCGCACAACTATGGGCCATTTGAATCCAAGTCACCAGAAAAAGGGCATCACTGAGGGCAACCGCACATTTATTGTGCAGGGGGAGAACGAACCTCTTGAAACCACGAGATTACACGAGATTGCTGACACAAAAGACGAAATTGCGAGATTACGAAATTCGAAATTGAAGGTCCGGGGACCCCGTGTATCTCGCTTCGCGAGAAACGGGGGACCGTGAAACGCCCCGGGCAGGCAGGCACTGGGATTCTCTCAAATGCAAAGGAATGACGACAACTTAAATGCCAAATAATATGCTAAACAGCGCTTGACATCTTTCTTCATCTTCCGTAAGATTTCCTCAAGTCAGGAAATCCATAAAATGCAAGGAGGAGCTATGAGGAAGAAAAGTCTGTTTCTGGCCCTGATTGCAAGTCTTCTCTGGGTCACAGTCGCTTTTTCAGCAAGCCGCCAAGGAGAGGAGAAGGAAAAGAGGAGTCGCCTTACCCCTCTCGGTGGTGGTCCAGATGCCTACGGCTACATCTGGCTCGATTCGGATGATGACACGACAACTTTTGACTGGGTGGATACAACCGGATCCTGGACCGAGATCACGGGTCTCCAGGATGACAATTATGTGGGTCCTTTCTCCATTGGATTCGACTTCCCCTACTACTGGTATACGGTGAACCAGTTCTGGGTAGGTTCAAATGGGTATATCTCTTTTGAGCCTGGCCTCCTCGCTCAGCCATTCGATTCCCTGCCTTCCCCCTCCCCTCCCAATGACCTTCTCGGAGTACTCATAGCCGACCACCTCTTTGGAGGAACGAGCCCTGCAACGGCACATTATTACACCAACAGCGTGGATTCTTTGATTGTCTCCTGGCTGAATGTCCCCGGATGGTCCACAGGAGGTTCCCACGACTTCCAGGTGATCCTCACCAAGTCTGACTCCATCATCACCTACCAGTATGGTCCTCAGACAGGTTCTTTCTCCAATAATGAGACCGCCATTGGCATTGAGAATGTGAGCGGTCTGGTGGGGCTCTCATATTTGAATGACGAACTCCCCCCAGCACGCCTCTATCACGACTCCCTGGCGATTCAGTTCATCCCCCCGGATTCCACTACCTATTCAGCTACTGATGTGGGGATCCTCCACGCGATGAATGATAAGAATGGAGGGATATTCCGCCTCAACGCCCAGTCGACCACCCTCTGGGCAAAGGTGAAGAACTTCGGGAATGTGACTGTGGGTAGTTTCGATATGTTCTGTATGGTACGGGACCCATTCAATACGACTGTCTTTGCGGATACGATCTCCAACCCCGGAATGACCCCTGGACAGGTAGACTCTGTCGTCTTCTCTCCGGACTGGATTCCCTTCAGCAATGGTCAACACCGGGCAACCTTCGCCACAACACTCGGAGGGGATCTCAATCCCAACAACAACAGTGTCACCGTGGAGATCCGTGTTATCGTCTATCCGGCAACCCTAATCTACGATGATGGCACTGCTGAGGATGGATGGTCCTGGATGTGGGAGCCAGGAAGCGTGGAAGCGGGACTGGGAAACTATTTTCAACCCCCCACATATCCCGTTCAGATCCAGGATATCCGTGTCTTTGTTTTTGCTCTCGGGACAAGCGGGTTTAGGGCTCGGATCTACGATGATGACGGACCTGGTGGCTCACCGGGTTCAATCCTCTTTGAACAGACCATCTCAACGCCAGTCATCGGGCTCAATACGATCGACGTCTCGAGCCAGAACATCACCATCACCGATGGAGCTTTCTATGTCGCCTGGATCCAGTTCGCAGATGCTGCTGCCTCAGTAGGTAGAGATCTTAATCCTCCCTTTTCTCGAAGGGGTCTCGAACACACTGGAGCCTGGGCAGATTACAGAAACAAGTACACGGATGATCTGATGCTCCATGCGACTATTGGGATTCCTCCAGGAGTGGAAGAGGGAACTAGCTTCCGGATTCAACCACCGGAGTTCATCCTTCTCCAGAACCATCCCAACCCCTTCCACAATTCCACGATGATCTCCTTTGGTCTTCCCTCTGCAGGGAACATCTCTCTCGAGGTTTTTGACCTCACCGGACGACTCGTAAGGACCCTGGTGGATGCGGAAAAGAAGGCAGGGAATTACCGTGTGGAGTGGAGCGCAAGGGATAGTGAAGGTGCAAAGGTTCTGACTGGGGTCTATTTCTGCAAACTCACAACACCGGAGAAGACGCTGACGCGGAAGATGATCCTCCTCAAATAAGTTGGCCCGGAAGACACAAACCACAGGGGGTTCCAGAGTGTTCTGGAACCCCTTGAAACCACGAGATTACACGAGATTAACACAGATTCAAACCACATCCTCA
>SOJN01000056.1 GCA_004376575.1 candidate division TA06 bacterium
ATTACTGACATTTTTGATTTGCAAAAAACCTGACATTTTCTATTTGCAATGACATGAGGTTTATTTTCCTTGACATTCGCTGATTGATGAATATAATTAAAAGCCTAAAAAAACACTTTGTAAACAGCCTTGAATTGCTATGGTCAATGCGTATGGTGAAAGGTAGAGGAGACTTCGGGTACGGGTGTTGTCACCCTGAGTGGGGGTGTGCCGGATGGTACACCCTCTCTTGCTCTAGGACTGCTGGACACTGGCGATGAACCAAGAGCTTGCGCACCTTCTTGAACTTCAGAGGATCGATGATGAAACTGAACATATGAAACATGAACAGTCGGAGATACCTGAAGATGTCGTTGCCATCGACGAGAGACTGAGGGAGACAGAATCGGCGTACGTACAGCAGAAGGAGAAACTCGCTGAACTGAACAAACGTCGTTCCTCCCTGGAAAATGACCTTGTGCTATTGGGGGAGAGGTTGAAAAAATACCAGAGGCAACTCCTATCCGCAAAAACAAACCAAGAATATCAGGTTTTTCTCCGGGAGATAGATGCAGCCAAAGCAACCATCTCTCAGAATGAAGAAGACATACTTACATTGATGGACGATGCGGAGACAATGGCTTCTGACATTGAGCAACGCACCAGAGAATTAGAAAAGGAAAGGGTCAGTTCGCAGCAGGAGGTCGACTCGCTCAAGACACGCATGAATATTCTGAGGGAAGAGTATAAGGAAAAGACTGACGAACGAAGAGGACTTGTAATCAGGATGGGAAAGCGTCTGGTCCAAAAGTACGAACGCATAAAGAATGGAAGAGGCGGGCAAGCAGTAGTGGTTATCAACGGAGAGGTGTGTACCGGTTGTCACACCACACTACCTCCGCAATTTGCTGTTGAAATCAGAAAGGGCGGGGAGATTCTGACCTGCGAGAGTTGTGGTCGGATTCTCATCTGGGGGAACAGGAACTAGATTGCGGCTCAGTCTGTACATCGATGGGGCCTCGAAGGGCAATCCGGGTCGTGCGTCCGTAGGAGTTGTAGTTAGGGACGCGCGTGGGAAAGTCATCTCAGAGGTGAGTCGTTCGATTGGAAGGGCGACTAACAACCAGGCAGAATATAAGGCTCTTCTATATGGCCTTGAGGAGGTTAGCAAAATAACTGACAACCGTCTTGGAAATGTTGATCTGCTGGTAAGAACCGACAGTCAGCTCCTTTATCGCCAGATGACTGGAAGGTACAGGATCAGGAACAAGATCCTCATTGGCATTTCGGTCAAAGTTCAAACAAGATTGAAACAACTTGGCTCATTCAACATAGAACATATTCCGCGCGAACAGAACACGTACGCCGACCGTCTGGCTAACTTGGCGCTTCGTAAAAGGAGCTGCTAAGGAAATCCTTTTTTTGGCTGACTGAAAAGGCATGTTGTGGTATGAGGCTTAATCGGCCACTCTTTCCGGCGGAGAGGAAATGAGTGGAGAGAGGAATGTAATGGTTGGCAATCTCATGAGATACGGCGGCCTGATGGTTGGTGTTTTCCTTCTCGCCTTTTTAATGACCGGCAAGGGATCCGTAAAGGCCCCTGAGTCGAATCAGTATGAATCGATGGTTCAGGAAAGGCAGCAGAGGGGGAAGGCCATTGCAGGTTACATCTCCAAGTATGCGATAGATCCTATGCTTGCTGGAGCTGACGAAAGAGACATGGTTCTTGGCGCAATGGTTTCTGCGGCAAAGGCCAAGAACAAAGATGTCCTCTATGCCACTATCACCACAAAAAAAGGCCTGATTGTGGCCGACACCGACAAGGGGGCGATCGGCAAAACCCACAGTCTCCCTGAGGGAGCGAAGCCTCTGGGTGTCAAAACTGAACTAGCACAGACACTGAAATCCGCCAAGCTAGGGAATTACTATGATGTCGCAGCCGGGATCATGCTTGGGGAAACGAAAATAGGCGAGGTTCACGTCGGCCTCAAAGCTGTCGAAGAACCGCCCCCTGCAGCTGCACCATCCGTGTCTAAGAAATGGATATTGATTGCTCTTGTCCTGGGAGTCGTGGGTGTCTTCGCAATCTCAATGTTCAGTCATGGCGCTACGGCGCCAGCTTCAGGAGTGTCCGTGGTGAACACCAGCACAATTGAAGAACTCAAAGGAGAAGAAGAAACCTTGATGAAACGAGTGGCTGATGCAAAGAGGGACGAGGAAAGCAGGAGGGAGAAACTGGAAGCTCTCAAGAGAGAGCTTGGCGACATAACAACCCAGGTACAAGCAAGACAGAACGAGCTAGCCCAGATGGGCACTATAAACACCACAGGTGTCGGCGAGGGACTCGACGCCCTTCGTGGAGAAGCGAAGAACTTGGAAAAACGGATTGAGGATTTAAGGTCGACCGAGAAGGTGCTGACATCAAGCGTCCAGTCCAAGAAGCAGGAACAAACAGGTCTGGAGCAGAAGCTTCAGCAGGCACAGACCGACGCTCAGACTCAGACTGCCGCAAAACAGGAGTATTCAGAAGTTTCCCAGCGCATAGACACTAAGAAGCGGGAGGAGCTTTCCCTGACCATGAGAATTGTGTCAAAGAGAAGAGAAGAAATAGCAATCTCACAGAGGCTCGAAGCGAAGAGAAAAGAAGAGATTGAACTGATGAGAAAGGCGGAGGAGCTTAAGAAGAGATCAGGCCAGCCCAGGTGATAGCGGGTGGCGTGCGAAATGAGGAGTGGAGTTTTAGGTGTTCTCGCCGCTCCGACTGGCGAGTCACCTTCTTGATTTAAGACCACAGGGAGTTACTGCAGACATGAGGGACTACTACTCCGTATTAGGTGTTGGCACAAATGCGACGAAGAAAGAGATAAGGAATGCATATCTTGAACTGGCAAGGGAGTGGCACCCGGACCATCAGGTCAAGAAAGGACAATGGATTGTAGTCAACGAAAAATTCGCCGAGATAACAGAGGCTTATGGAGTTCTCACAGACGACCAGAAACGGGTGATCTATGACAAACAGCTCAAGCAAGGTGTGAAAGTTTTGCAGACCCATCGGACTGCAGCTAAGACTCAAGCAGAAAAAGCGTTCAAGAATGGGGTTGAATACCTGAGGAGGAAAGAATACAGCTCTGCACACGCCCTTTTCAAGGCGGCGGTCAATCTGGGCGGCAATGTGGGAAAGTATCAGAGTTATCAGGGACTGGCTCAGGCATATACCGGCTACAGGGTTGCGGAGGCCCTTGAGTTGTGCAGGGCCGCCATCAAATCTGAGTTGTACAATTCAGACTTATACGTGAATCTGGCGGTCGTCTACCAGCTTGCTGGACGTGACGCAGACTGCAAGAAGTACCTGACCGAAGCTCTGAGGTGGAACGCAAAAGATAAGAGAGCTGCTGACATGCTTGCTGAGATAAGGAAGAAGGGGGGCCTCCTTCGCAGGATATTCGGGAAGGGTGACTGAGATGCCCGATCCCAAGGGAACTGACGAATACCACGAGTATGTGAAGCAGGTTGTGCTGGAAGTCCCGGGAGCGATTGCCGCAAGCATAGCTGGCGTCGATGGGATTTCTCTGGCTGGCTACTCCCAGGTTTCTGACTTTGATTTTGGACTTGTGGACGCTGAACTAGCGTCCATGCACAGAACATCTCAGAAGGCAAGCCGCGGCATGACCGCAGGAGAAGTCGGTGAGGTGGTGATCGTTTGCGCAAAAGCTACATTCATTGTGCATCCGATCGGAAACGAATTTTATCTTTCAATAACGCTGAAGGGAGAAAAGAGCCTGGGCCTGGCAAGAGTGGTGGCCAGAAGGATGGCCGATGAGCTGAAGAAGAGCCTTGTCTGACATATCTAATGTCGTTCCTGAACTAAACCGCACAGGTATTTTGGCAGCAGTAACTTATCCAAACACAAAACTTGGATTCATTGGAGTCTGAGGCGCCCGGCCTTCCATACGCTTGCGGCTTACGCTGGAGGCGTTCTAGTAGGTCATGTTTGCCGGGTTGACCAGTTTTGCGCCTGCCTTGCCGCACTTTTCTGTTTCATATTCTATCTGATCACAAGCAGACTGCGAAAGACGAGGGGCCTGAGGGATTTGGCCTTGCTGGCATTTGCATTGGCCAGTTCTTGCCTTTATTTCAGTGTGGCGACCAAACCTCCTCCGGTTCTCCCAGTGGAATTGCTGAAATCTGAAGAAGTGCTGCTCTTTGGAACGGTCGGTTCTGACCCCGAGCACAGATACGGGAGGCTGACCTTCCATGTCTATGCAGATTCAGCACAGGCAAATGGTCTTGTCTATGCTGTCAGGCAGAAGGTGGGTGTCTTCCTGTCTGACTTCATTGCGGTGCCGAGGGTTGGTGAAGAATACGCGTTCTGGGGTCGACTCGATATGCCCAGACCCTTGAGGAATCCAGGAGGCTTTGATTCCAGAGCATACTATGCAAGGTCGAGAATACGCTACCTTTTCAGATGCTCTCGGGGCGCGCCTGTTCAGCTCCCGGCAGGGAATAAGCCCATGTTTTCTTTGAATCGGACGACATCCAATATCAGGAATAGGCTCAACAGCATCTTCCGGAACAACATTGGTGGGGGTGAGGCCGCACTGCTCAGTGCTCTGCTCCTTGGCAAGAGATCCGGAATAAGAAAAGGCATCTTGAAAAATTTCGCTGATGCAGGTGTGATTCACATTCTTGCGGTGAGTGGCCTTCACGTTGGAATCCTGTGGTTGGTTCTTCTAGTGCTCTTGAGAGCTTCAAGGGTTCCGTACCGGTTAGCAGCTTTGCTAGCTTCCCTTTTCCTGGTGTTTTATTGTTATCTTACCGGATTACGACCACCCGTTGTGAGAGCCACGATCATGCTCACATGCTTCTCCTTGACCCTTCTTCTGGAAAGGGAAATAGATGGATTTAACACAGTATGTGTAGCTGCTCTGGCCATACTGGTTCACACGCCCTCTCATCTTTTTGACGTTGGATTCCAACTGTCATTTGCTTGTACAGCGTCCATTATCAGAGTCTTGCAGTTTGTAAGGCAGTCATTCCCCCGGATATTTTCCGTGAGGAGGAACCCGGTCTTTAGATGGGTTGTCGGTGCCGTTGTTGTCTCTTTTTCGGCTCAACTTGGCTCATTTCCACTTGTCATGTACCACTTCAATAGATTGACTCTTACACCACTTATCGCCAACTTGGTTGTTGTTCCACTTGCAGGCGCTAACATCTGCCTCGGTCTACTTGTAGGTGTACTCGGATTCTTTAAAGGCCCACTCCTTGGACCCATTGCTTCGGCCAACTGGCTTTCCCTGAAACTTACTCTCGCCTCAGTCGATTTCTTTTCATCAATCCCTTTCACCTCATTCAGGACAGTGAGACCTACTATGTTTCTCATTGGGGTTTGGTACATTCTCCTTCTTCTCTTGCCGGAATTGAAGAGTTCTCGGAGAGCGAGAATGGCTGTACTTGTGATTCTTCTGGTTGCAGGAAACGGCTTTGTGTGGGACGCCGTGTTAAGGAAACGTAGACCGGAGCTTTCAGTCGCTTTTCTCGACGTTGGGCAGGGAGACTGCTGTTTTCTCGAAACAGCCTCTGGCAAAGCAGTTTTGATAGATGCGGGGCCGAGGTTCGGGGAGTATGACTGCGGGGAATCGGTCGTTGCGCCCTTCCTGTGGGAAGGGAGAATAAGAAGGATAGACAACGTCGTGCTCACCCATCCACAGAATGATCACATAGGAGGGATGGGGTATGTACTGGACCATTTTGAAATAGGGGAGGTTGTGGACGCCGGCACAATAACGGCGTCAAAGAAGTATCTCGAACTGCTGAGGAAGGTGAGGAAGAAAGGGATACGATACAAGGTGGTGCGCAGGGGGAGTCGAATAGACTTCGAAGAGAACAGGATGGTGGTCCTCTATCCCGATGAAGAGGTGATGAGAGTAGCTACTCTCGATCCCGACTTCGATGTAAACAATTGCTCCGTGGTCATACTTTTCGTTTGTGGCGAACTGAAGCTTCTCTTCACCGGCGACATAAACGATGAGATTGACCGGGCCTTTGATTCTATAGACCATGTGGATGTGCTCAAAGTCCCACACCACGGTTCAAGAACACCCAGTGAGGCGATTTTCAGTCATGGGTTCACAACCTCTGTGGCGGTCTTTTCAGTCGGTTTGAATAACCGTTTCGGACACCCAGCGAAAGATATCCTCGAAGGATATCTTCGGTCTGGTACTCACATATACAGGACGGATAGAGATGGAGCCATTTTCTTCGAGACGGACGGAAGCACCTTTTCTATAACCACTATGAGGGAGCTCAATAACCTTTCGCCGATAAGGCG